>DATGDQ010000107.1:0-13328 GCA_035310785.1 Gemmatimonadaceae bacterium
GACCGCGATCATCACGCATGGAGAAATCCTGCGCGACGGCATTCTCGGCGAGCTCACGGCGCGGCAGAAGGAAAGCGTCAGCGGGATCATTGGAGGCGGCCGCCAGCTACTGGACATGATCGGCGAGATTCTGACCTACGCGCGCGGGGCCGCGAACCAGCTCACCCTGACACGCAGCGAGTTCAGCATCGAGTCCGTCGTCGCTCAGGTGTGCGCCATGAACGAATCGCTCGTCGCGAAAAAAGGGCATACGCTGTCGGTGTCGATCGAGCCGGGCCTTCCGCCGCTGTATGCGGACCGCGAGAAGATCGCCCACGTTCTCGGCAACCTCCTCGGCAACGCGATCGACTTCACCCTCCCGGGGGGGCGCGTCTGGATTCGCTGTACGCGCACGTCGCACACCGAGCGGGGACATGCGATGCTCATCGAGGTGGGGGACAGCGGCATCGGAATCGCTCCCGAGCATCACGAGCTCGTCTTTCGCGAGTTCGCGCAGGTCGACGCCTCAGCGTCTCGGCAGCACCACGGCACGGGACTCGGCCTCGCGATCGCACGCAAGTTCGTGGAGCTGCACGACGGCCGCCTGTGGGTGGAAAGCATTCTCGGCGCGGGAAGTCGTTTCTTCTTCACGCTTCCGGTGCGCGGCACGACCTGAATGCTTCCGCACATCCTGCTCGTCGAGGACAATGCGTTCGTCATCGGCGCGCTGCGATTGCTGCTCGAGGAAACCGGTCACCGCGTCAGCGATGCGAGCAGCGTCGCCGCTGCCGCACGTGTGCTGAGCGCGGATCCACCGGATGTCGTGCTGCTCGACATCACCCTTGGGGAAGAGGACGGACTCGAGCTGATGTCGTCGCTCGATGCCAGCGACCCGCGTCGTCCGATCGTCGTCGCGCTCACCGGCCACGACGATCCGGCGACGCTCGAGCGATGCACCCGCTCGGGCTGCCGCGCCGTACTCGTGAAGCCCATTCGGCCGCTCACACTCAAGTCGCAGATCGCGGAGTGGCTCGGCGAGCGAGCCGTGGCCTAGAGTCGCGTGCGCAGCGCGTCTGGCGTCAGCGACTGCAGCCATCCCGCGAGCACGGTGAAGTAGCTGGTGACGAGCAGAAGCCCGGCTGCGATGAGCACCACCCCGCCGACACGATTCACCCACTTCATCGCACCACGATAGCGGGCGAACGCCGCGAGAAAGCGGTCGATCGCGAGTGCCGCGATGATGAACGGAATTGCGAGCCCTGCCGAATACGCGGTGAGGAGCAACAAACCGCGATGCAGATCCGCGGTGCTCGACGAATAGATCAGAATCGAGCCCAGGATGGGGCCGATGCACGGGGTCCATCCCGCGCCGAATGCGAGGCCGACGAGCACCGTGCCGAGATAGCCGAGCGGCTTGTCCGCGAGATGGACGCGCTTGTCCTGAGACAGCAGGCGAACGTTGAAAGCCCCCAGGAGGTAGAGTCCGAAGACGATGATGAGGGCCCCGCCGATCCTGGCGATCCAGGCGCGCGCCACGAAGAGCACGCGACCGAGTACACTTGCGGTGGCGCCAAGCGCGATGAATATGAGTGAGAAGCCGATCACGAAGAGGAGCGCGTGTACGAGCGCGGTGCGTCGCGCCGAGCGCACCTCCTCGAGGCTCATCTCCGTGATGAACGTGACGTAGCTCGGAACGAGCGGCAGCACACAGGGGGAGAGAAAGCTGAGCAATCCGGCCGAGAACGCGACGAGCAGCCCGAACGAGGCTGGACTTTCCACACTACCTCCGAATTTGGATCGGCGGGAACACCGCCGCATGGGGCCACTGCTCAGGCGGTACTACGACCTGAAGTATCGCGCATTTCGACGGGAGAGTCGAACGCGCGACGGGCGGCGCGGCATCGTGGCGCTGCAGATCGACGCGCTGTCGTACGCAGATCTGAGACGCGCGATGGCACTCGGCTACTGCCCGACGATCTCACGGCTGCTGCGCGATGAGGGCTTTCACCTCAGGCGCTGGTTCAGCGGGCTCCCGTCCGCGACGCCGTACTGCCAGGCGGGAATCTTCCACGGGGAGAATGCCGGGATTCCCGCGTTTCGATTCTTCGACAAGGCCACGCGACGGGTGATCACGTGCAACGCGCCGCACGGGGTGCAGTACATCCGCGACCGGATTCACGCGCCGGGCGCGCTCGCGAACGGCTCCAGCTACGTGAATCTCCTCGACGGGGATGCGCGCACGGTAGCGTTCACGGTGGCGACGCGCGAGAAGATGTCCGTGTACCGGCGCCTCGGCGGCACGCGGATGCTGCTCCTGATCGCGATCCATCCGATTCGCGTGCTGCGCATGGCGTTCCAGTCCGTGGTGGAGTGGTTGCGTGAGGAGTGGGAGCGTGCCGCGGCCACCCTGGCCTCGCGGACGACGCATTCCGAGGGGATTTTCCCCTTCGTTCGCATTCTGAGCAACGTCATCGTCCGCGAGCTGCAGACGATGGCGATCGTGCTCGACGTGTGGCTCGGCGTACCCGTCATCTACAGCACGTACATGCAGTATGACGAGCTCGCGCATCATTTCGGGCCGTCGAGCACGGGTGCGCTCGGCGACCTGAAACGAACGGATGCACGCATCGCCGAGATCTGGCGGATGATCCAGGACGGCGCACCGCGGCGGTACGATCTGGTGATTCTCTCGGACCACGGAATGACGCCCGCCAAGAGCTATCGCGTGCTGTTCAGGGAGTCGCTGGGGAGCACGGTCACGCGACTGATGTCGAGCGGACCGGCGGCGGCGACGGACTCGCGATCGCGGGCTGCGGACGTGCTCACGAGTGCGAGCGAGGACAGTGAGTACGCGGACGTGGGACCGGGAATCGTCGAGAGCGTTGCGCAGCTGTCCCGGCGACGGCACACGGGATGGCGGCGGGCGATGCGCTCGGTGCGTGACTGGTTGCGGAGCAGGTACGGCCTGCGAGAGATCGTCTTTCCGGAAAAGTACCGGGTGGTCGCGCGACACGAGATCGTGGTGACGTACAGCTCGTGCCTCGCGCTCATCTATTTCGATGACACGTCGGATCAGCTCGAGCGCGAGGACATCATGCGAGTGCCGCGCCGCGCGTACCTGTATCGCGCGTTGCTCGAGCATCCGGGTATCGGACTGGTCGCGACGCGAAGCAGGACGGGAGTGGAGCTCGAGAGCCCGCGCGGGCGGGCGGTGATCGCGCGCGGAAGCGAGGAAGTGACGGTGATCGAGGGGGAGAATCCGTTGGCGACGTACGGCACTTCGGCTCCGGTGGTGCGCGCGGTGCGGGATCTCGTGCTACAGCCGAATTCGGGGGACATGGTGTTGTTCGGCGCCTTCGATGGCTACGACATCGTGTCGTTCGACGATCAGGTGGGAGCGCACGGCAGCGCGGGCGGAGATCAGGTGTATCCGTTCATCATCACGCCGCCAGATCTCGATCTGAGCGGGGAGGTGATCGAGGATGCGCGCGACGTGCATCGAGTGGTGATGGAGCGATACGTGTGAGACGCGTCGCCCCGTGCATCACCCCGTCGCCGAGCTCCACGGCTCCTCTGCCACGATCGCGCGCAAGTCCGCGGCGCTCATGCGCTCGGGCTCTTCCGCGTCCCCGGCGCGCTCGAGCACACCACGCACCACTTCATCCACCGTCACCGTCGGGGCATCCGCCTCTTCGGTGATGTCCATCTCCCACTTTCCGCGTTCCTGTCCCTTGAGTGCCAGGCGATAGCGCGCACGGTACACCGTTCGGCGCGCCTCGCTTCCCAGCGCCTCGACCTCCGGGCGCAGCGCGACCACCGCAATGGCGCTCTCGTTGCCGCCCTGCCGGATCGACGCGAAGAGATGCAGCTCCTCGATGCGATCGACCGGCAGCTGCTCGGCAATCTCCTTCAGGAAACGCTCGCGCCCTTCGGCCACGATCTTCTTCATCACGCCCTGGCGGTGGCCGCGGAATCGCGCGGCAGCTGCGCGCGGCGCGCATCGAGCTCTCGCTCGACATAGAGCTTCAGGATGTGCATGAAATCCTGTGCGTTCGTGACGACGCCGAATGCCTGATGGGTACCGCGATCCTTCAGCTTGCTCACCACGAACTCCGAAGAATCGACGCAGATCGTCGGCAGCTCGCGCAATGTACCGTCGGGCTCCGTCACGAATGCGGGCAACATGTTGCCGGTCGCGATCGCGTGAAGCGCGGTCGCAATGAGAATGGCCATCGTGGCCTTGATCGTGTGCGCCTTCATGGCGTCCTGCGCCTGCGCCATGTCGTTGAGGACGCCGGGGAGCGGTCCATCATCGCGAATGGAGCCGGTGAGCACGTACGGCACCTTGTGCACGACGCACGCATGCATGATTCCATCCGTGATCGTGCCGTTCGCCACCGCAGCCTCGATCGAGCCGGCCGCGCGCACTCTGTTGATCGCGCGCATGTGCAGCCCGTGTCCACCCTCCGTCGAGCCGCCCTGCGAGTCCATCCCGAGTGTGGTCTTGAAGATCGATGCCTCGATGTCGTGCACCGCGACCGCATTGCCTGCGAGGAGCGCGCCCACGAACCCATTCGCGATGAACCACGCCATGTCCGAGCGCGCGCGCGAGTGCACGAGGGCAGGTCCCGTGACCCAGATGGGATAACCGCCGCGCTCGCGCTCCTCGATCAACAGATGCGCCATGAGGGCGTAGTCGATCGGCTTCTCGCGCGAGACCTCGCTCGACATGAACTTGAATTCGCCCTCGCCACTGTCGCCGAAGAATGCCTGCGCGTGCACGAGGATTCCTTCGCTTCCATCCTCCGCACCGCCAACCGCGATCAGCTCGCCCTTTTTCACGCGCCGCATCTCGCGGATCCACAGCTCGCCGTCCTTGGCGAGCATGAGCACACCGTCCATGCGCGGCTCGCGCGGCATCTTCCATTCGCCCTTGATGTGAACGTAGGTGGGCAGATTGGTGGTCGAGAAGAAGCCTTCGGGGAGCACACCGTCGGCTGGCGCGGGGACGAAGCGCGCATCGGGGGCGCTCGCGAAGCGGGGCGCCGTCAGGTCGGGATGAAGAAATGTGGGCACGCCTAAAGCTACTGAGGGGCTGGCGGCCGCGGCAGGTCAGAGCAGCGACACGGGATCTCTGTCGAATGCCACCCGCAGCGACTGCGATGACGGCACCTGGAAGCGCTCGAGAAAGTATCTGCCGATCTTCGACAACGCACTCGCCCGCTGGCTCTTGAGCAGCAGGTGCCATCGCCATCGCTTCTTGATGCGGTCCACCGGGCACGGCGCGGGGCCCACCACGGTCACCTCGGTGATCTCCTGCGTCGTGAGCAGCGCGCGCAGCCACTCGGCCGCGTCGAGTGCGAGGGTGGCAGTCGCCTGCTCACCCATTCCACTGAAGATCACGTTGGCCATCCTGATCGCCGGCGGATATGGCGGATTGCGCCGAGCAGGCGACTCCTGGCTCACGAATGCCAAATAGTCGTGCGATACGGCACACTGAACTGCATGGTGGGTTGGTACACGAGTCTGGATGATCACGTCGCCGCCCTTCGGGCCCCGACCGGCACGGCCAGCCACCTGACTCAGGAGCTGGAAGCTCCGTTCCGACGCCCGAAAGTCCGGAAGGTTGATGCCGATGTCGGCATCGATCACACCCACCAGCGTCACGTTCGGGAAGTCGAGCCCCTTCGCGATCATCTGCGTGCCAAGCAGAATCTCGACCTCGCCTCGTCCCACGCGATCGAGGATCTCGGCGTGAGCCCACTTCCCGCTCGTCGTGTCCACATCCATCCGCGCGATCCGAGCGTACGGATACCGCTCGGCGATCAGACGCTCGACCTGTTGCGTACCCAGTCCGCGTTGCCGCACGGTCGCGCCGCCACACTTGCGGCACACGGTCTCCGGCATCTCCTCGTGCAGACAGTAGTGGCAGATCAACCGCTCCGGGCTGCGGTGATACGTGAGCGTGATGCTGCAATTCGGACAGCTCCGAACCGTGCCGCATGCCTCGCACTGCAGGAACGACGCGTACCCGCGCCTGTTGAGCAGCAGGATGCTCTGCTCGCCGCGCTGCAGCCGCTCCCCGAGCGCAGCCTCGAGCGGCTCACTGAACACGAAGCGGAATGGCATGCGCGACGGATCCACCTGCTGCGCGCTCGCCGGCCGCTGCGAATGTCGCAGGTCCACGACCTCGACGTTCGGCAATCGCGCAGCGCCGACGCGCTCTGGCAGCGACAGCAGCGTGTACTTTCCCTGCGTCGCATTCTCCCAGCTCTCGAGACTCGGCGTGGCGCTGCCGAGCACGACCACCGCACCCTCGGAGCGCGCCCGAACCATCGCCACCTCCCGGGCGTGATAGCGCGGCGTCTCTCCGTTCTTGTAGCTGCCCTCGTGCTCCTCGTCGACGATGATCGCGCCGAGGTTCGCCAGCGGGGCGAAGATCGCCGATCGTGCGCCGACCGCGATCCGCTTCTCGCCGCGCCGAAGTGCGAGATAGGCATCGTAGCGCTCACCGTCGCTCAGCGCCGAGTGGAGCACGGCAACCTGATCGCCGAAGACCGCGCGAAAGCGATCGACGGTCTGCGGTGTGAGCGCGATCTCCGGCACGAGCACGATCGCGCTCTGGCCGCGATGGATCACGATCTCGCGAAGGAGCTCGATATAGACGAGCGTCTTCCCGCTGCCCGTGACGCCATGCAGCAGGAACACATCGCCTCCCTTCCCCGCCACGAGCGCATCGATCGCCGCTCGCTGCGCCGCGGAGGGCTCGTGGGGCGTCGCCGCAATGCGCTCGCGCGCGAGAAATGGATCGCGTGCCACCACGGAGGTCTCGATGGTCACGAGCCCGCGCTTCTCGAGCGCGCGCACGAGCTCTGCGCCGAAGCCGAGCTGCCCGGTGAGATGCGGCACCTCTCCACGACCGCCCATCTGCTCGAGCACCTCGTACAGTGCCCGTTGGCGCGGTGAGCGCTTGAACGTGCTGTCACGCTCCTGCAGCGACGGCAGCTCGCGCGCGATGCTCGCGACGCGAATCGTCTTCGCGGATGGGGTGGGCGCGCGCTCGCCCGTGAGCAGCACGGGGAGCACACTGCGCATCACGACGCCGAGCGGCACCACGTAGTACTCGGCCATCCACCGGCAGAGCGCCATCATCGACTCGGAAAGCACGGGCTCGGCGTCCGGCGCCTCGATGATCGCGCGTGGACGCGCGACGCCGGTGCCGTCGCTCGGTCCGAGGGCAATGCCGATCGCGCGTCTGTTGCGCACGGGTACGACCACGCGCGAGCCTGCGGATGGAAGAGGCCCGCTTGCTACCGAGTACGTGAAGGTCTGGAACAGCGGAAGCGGCAGCGCGACCTCGATGAACCGAGGCGGGGTCATGCCGCCGTGACGCCCAGCCCCGGCCCGGAGGGAATGCTGAACACGCCGCCGTGGATCGTGGCGCCGCGATACGGGTCCGCCGCGAGCAGCGCGGCGCCATCCAGATCAGCGTAGTCGAGCAGCGGTGCCAGATGAGCCGCGGTCGTGATGCCGACGCTCGTTTCGATCATGCAGCCCATCATCACGCGCATGTCGTGCGCGCGAGCGACCGCGATCATCCTGAGCGCCTCGCGCGGTCCGCCGCACTTCGCCAGCTTGATGTTGATGCCATCGACGGCGCCGGCGAGCTTCGGAATGTCGCTCGCCACAACGCACGACTCGTCGGCGATGATCGGCAGCGGCGAGCGATCGCGCACGAATCGGAGCCCCTCCACATCCTGGGGCGCCAACGGCTGCTCGACGAACTCCACCCCGTAGTCCGCGAGCAGCGCGATCATGTCGAGGGCCTGCTTGGGTGTCCAGCCGGCGTTTGCATCGACGCGCAGAATCTTGTCCGGCGCCTCTTCGCGGATGACGCGGATGATGGTTTCATCATCGGGTGTGCCGAGCTTCACCTTGAGCAGCGGATACTCGGCCGCCTCCTGCACCTTCGTACGCAGCTCCGCCTCGGGCGCCACGCCGATGGTGAAGCTCGTGAGCGGCGCCGCATCAGGATCGAGCCCCCACATCTTGTAGAGTGGCACGCCGAGCCGCTTGCCCATGAGGTCGTACAGCGCGGACATCACGGCGCTCTTCGCCGAGCCGTTGCCGCGCCACATCTTGTTCATCTCCAGCTCGATCGCGTCGAGCGACCATGCGTCGGCCTTGTCGAGAATGGCGGCGAACTGGTCGAGCACTACCGCCGCGGTATCGGGATTCTCGCCGTAGTAGCGGCTCGGATTGGCCTCACCCACTCCCTCTGCGCCGTCCTCGTCCGTGATCTTGACGAGGTTGACGCGGTACTCGCTCCCGCCTCCCCGCGCAATCGTGAACGCGTGCTTCGTACGCAGAGAGACGATTTCATGGGTGAGCTTCATTTCGCCGTTGGTGTGATCCCGAGCCGGCGCGAGAGCCACGCGTTTCGCAGCGCATCCGCACCGGCATTCTGGGAAAGATAAGCGATGAGGGCATCGGCCAGATCGTTGCCGCGCTGGAAGCGGTCCGCGGGCGCCTTCGAGAGGCATTTCATCGTGATCGCCGCGAGCGCCGGAGGTGTGCGCGAGTCCACGATGTCGGGCGACGCCGCGTCCTCGTGCACGTGCTTGTAACCGATCGAGTACGAGTCCGCGCCGTCGAACGGCGGAAAGCCGACGAGCATCTCGTACAGCAGGACGCCGGCAGCATAGATGTCGCTGCGCCCGTCGACCATCTTTCCCATCGCCTGCTCCGGCGACATGTAATGCGGCGTTCCCATCGCGCGTCCCGTCATCGTCAGCCGCTGATGAAATCGCGCCGTCGCGATGCCGAAATCAGTGATGAGCGCGTTGCCATCCTCGTCGAACAGGATGTTGTCGGGCTTCACGTCGCGGTGAACGATGCCGTGCCGGTGCGCATAATCGAGCGCGATCGACACCTGCGCGCAGACGCTCGCCGCCACCGTGGGCGACACCGTGCCGCCCCGCACGATGAGGTCCGCGAGCGAGCCGCCCGCCATGTACGGCATCACGAGGTAGACCGTCGTCTCGAGCTCGCCGTAATCGAGGATCGAACAGATGTGCGGATGAAAGAGCTGCGCGCTCGCCTCGGCCTCACGCTTGAATCGCTCGCGCATCTCCGGATCGCGCGCGAGATGGCCGAGCAATACCTTGACCACGAGCTGGCGGCCGAGCTGCACGTGCTTCGCCGCGTAGACGCTCGCCATCCCTCCCGTGGCCAGACGCCGGAAGATGCGATAGCGCCCGCCAGCGGCGCGGCGCAGCAGATCCATCTCCTCGTCGGGCTTCTCCGACGGCGCGTCCGACACCTCGGGGAGCTCGTGCGAACAGCGCGCGCAGATCACCGCCGAAGCGCGATTCCACGTACCGCAATCAGGACAGAACATCGCTCAGACTCCGAGATCCAGCCGCACGAAATCGTGCGGAATCCACGGGCCGGTCTGCTCGAAGCGCAGCTGCCCGTACCGTCGCTCCTGCTCGAGCACGGACTCGCTGAACGTGTTCCACTCGCTCGCCTTCAGGAGAAAGGCGACGCTCACGAGCGTGGGGGGCTCGGACTCGCCCAACGTGACCGTCGCCACGGCTCCATGACGCAGCGTGCGGATTGCATCGACCGCTTCGGTTTTCGCCGCGTCGATCTCCTCCGCGGTGAGGCCGTGCCCCACCGCGCGCACGTGCACGCGCGCTTCGCATCGTCCCGAGAGAAAGCTGACTCCTTCCGCGAGACCCACGTAGTTCTGCTCCATCCACGCGCGCAGAGTATCGGTGGTGCGGAACACGAGTCCCGGCGGGGCAGGAAGAATTGCGCCGCGCGCGAAGACCGCTTCGAGCAGCGCCTCGTATTCCTCCGTGTCGTTGCCCGGCTCGTACGCCACCACGGGCGCCGCTCGAGCAACCGCTCCGAGATCGCGCACACGGATGATCAACGATCCGGGGGCGGGCGGCGCCACATCGTCATGGGCGACCGTCATCAGGCCCAGCAGCTCTAGCGGCACGCGACTAAGTTAGGCTGCCGCGCGCCGCGATCAAGCGTGGCAGCCCCTCAGGACAGCTGCTCCAGGTGCACCATGCACGCTTCGCCGAGCCGCTCCGGCGCGTAACCGCCCTCCAGCGCGCTCACCACGCGACCTGCGCACCATCCGTTCGCGCGCTCCACCAGCTCGCGCGTGAGCAGCGCGACATGCTCCATCTCGAGAGTGAAGCCTCCGAGAGGATCTCCTGCCAGTGAGTCGAATCCTGCGGAGATGAGCACGAGATCGGGCGTGAAGCCCGTCGTGGCTCCGTCGATGGCGGCTCGCAACGCGTTCACATAGCGCTCGGGCGGCAGCCCCGCCGGAAGGGGAACGTTCCACAGGTTGCCGCTCCCGCGCTCACTCGCGGCGCCCGTGCCCGGATACCACGGCCATTGATGCATCGACACGAAGTGAATTCCAGGATCGTCCTCGACGAGCGCCTGTGTGCCGTTCCCGTGATGCACATCCCAATCGACGATGAGCACACGATCCGCGCGATGCGTGCGACGGGCGTAATGCGCCGCGAGCGCCACGTTGCCGAAGATGCAGAAGCCCATCGCGGCATCGTAGAGGGCGTGATGCCCAGGCGGACGAACCGCGCAAAAGCTGCGTGCCGCTCGACCATCGAACGACATGTCGACCGCATCGAGCACGCATCCGGCCGCAGCGGTGGCTGCGAGCCAGGAGCCCTCGCTCGCAGCCGTGTCGGGATCGAGCCGTCCACCGCCCTGCAAGGCGATCGCTTGAATGCGAGCGATGTACCCGGCGTCGTGAACCAGCGCGAGCTCTTCCGGCTCCGCGTGCCGCCCTTCGTGATGCAACAGGCGCATGAAGAGCTCGGGACGTTCGCGAAACGCGCGCGTGATCGCACGCAGCCGGCCCACGTGCTCGGGCGCGCCCCATCCCGTATCGTGGCGCCCGCAATCCGAGTGTGAGATGAACGCCGTCGTCATCGCGCACCTCGAAGCCTGCGCGAGGTCCATTCCGCGAGCAGGAGCAATGCGAGCAGCGCGAACATCCACCATCGCAGCCCCGGGCTGATGCGCAGTGCGGGCACGTGTGGTGCGCTCGGTGCACCGAGATCCGCGTACAGCGCCGCGAGGGGTGCCGCATCGCCTGCGAGGCGCGCGCTCTCGACCGGCACGGTCGCGCGATACGCGGCCGCCGCGACCACCGTCGACCAATACTCGCGGTGTGCGGCTGGCGCATCGCCGGTGCCCGCGAGCCTCCAGCGCCACGTCTCGTCGTAGCCGAGCTGCACGACGCGTCCGGCGCCCACGCGGCGCGCCGCAGCAACGACGCGACCGTCGCGCGACTCCAGCGGTACGGCGTCGCTCGCAAGCGCGGTGATGGGAAAGAAGCCGAGCGCGCGGCGCGGTGTGGCGCTCGCGAAGGAGAGCGTTGCCGCGGCAACGCGCGTGCCCGGACGCCCTGGCGCGAGAGCCAGAAGCGAGGCAGAAAGCGGAGCGTCACCCGCGAGCACGACCCCTCCGCCGCTGCGCTCGAACGCGGCGATCGCGCTCGCGTACGTGGCGGCGCTGGAATCGAGCGCGATCACGGTGCCGGAACGCGCGGTGTCCAGCGCGAGAGGCGTGCCCTGCGTCACGAAGACGCTCGGACCTACACGAAGGCGCGAGCTCACTCGCCATCCACGTTCTTCGAGGGCTGCCATCACGAACTTCCCTTCCCATCCCGCGCGGCCGAGCACGACGACCTGGCGCGGGAGCACCGAGTCGGGCGCAGACGCGCGTGCGTGTTGATGGCGCACGAAAAGGTCGAGCGCGCCCGCCGTCACGGGAAGTGTCATGGCGCTCGTGCTCGAAGCAATGTCCAGCGTGTCGATGAGCCCAACCGCATCGGAGAGCGTGGCGCGCGATCCCGGGGGCGCCGCAGCGTACGCACGCACGCCGCCAACGGGGTCGGTGCGCGCGGCTACCTCGATCGCGCTGGCCGGAATCGAGTCTCCGCTCCAGCTCACGCGCATCCCCGCACGCGCCAGCGCACGCAGCCACTCCCGCTCGTGCGCGGCTGGCGCGAACGCCGCCGTCACGTGCACCGAGGTCGGCTCCGGCGCGAGCGTCCAGGCTGCGAGCGCGGCGCCGAGCGCTCGCGAATCCGTTCGCTCGTGCACTTCAGCGCTCTCGCGAGGTGCGGCCGAGCGCACGATCATCCACCCGAGCAACACGAGCGCGCCGATACGTGCCGCGAGCTCGAGCGAGCGGCGGCGGTCAGGCCGTGAGCGCATACACCACGATGTTGACGGCGAATTTCGTGTTGTCCACCGATTGCATGCGCTTGGTATCGGGGTGATAGCCCCACTCCGAGCTGTAGTCCTTGCTGCTGTAGAGCACCGCTATGCGGCCTTCGCGGATCACCGCGAACAGATTCTTGTGGACGAGATTGTCTCCCCAGCCGTTGAGCTCGTGGCTCGTGGTGGGTGGGCCATCCGCGAACTTGAAGAACGCCGAGTAAAGCGGATGATTGTTGGGCAGCAGCCTGGGCTCACCGATCGTGCGCGTGATCTCCTCCGTGGCGGTCTTGTGAAACACTCCGTCGACATCGTGGTTGTGATCGTCGACGAACAGCATTCCGCCTCGATCGAGATACTCGCGCAGCTGCCGCCGCTCCGCATCCGTGAAGCGCACGGGGAGATGCCCCGTGAGATAGACGAGCGGATATCGAAGCAGGTCGGGTGATGCGAGGGACACGATCACGCCCGTGGGCGTCACCTCGATCTCGGTGTAGCGCGCGATGGTGTCGATGATGTTGGGCGGCACGAGCGGCGCGGAGTCCCAGTCTCCGGATTCGTATTGCGCGGTGGCGAAGGTGAAGGTGGTCACGTCAGGTCACCACGCTCCGGACCATTGCGCGCCTCGCGATGGCTCGACGCGTGCGAGCGTCGCGCCCGCGGCGATGCGTCGCGCGCGGACGAGCGCATCGGTGGCGTCGTGGCCCGCGCGCAACGCATCGATCGCGGGCGCGAGTGCGGCCGCCAGATCGGGAGCGCTCTCGAGCGCGTCCACGCGAAGCGCGAGCAGCGAGTCGACCGCTGCCGCGGCATTCGACGCGAGCTCGCCGATCGCGGCATCGAAGCGCTCGGCGCGGCGCTCGGTCGAGCTGTCGAGCGCCGCGCGTGGAACCCGCGCGGAAGAGCCGGCATCGTCGCGCTTGCCCGCGAGCCGCACCTTGGAGATGTCGACTATCACGACCGGCGCCTTGCCGCGCAGATAGAGCCGTTCGGCGTTGCGCGCACGCTGGATCGCTGCGAGCGCGGCGCGCATCGGGGGCAGCGCCGCGCCGGGCTCCCCGACTTCGAGGGAGC
>DATGDQ010000108.1:0-2323 GCA_035310785.1 Gemmatimonadaceae bacterium
GATGGCAGCTGCCCCTGTTCGATGATTACAAGGATCTCATTCTCACGGATTCGGCGGACATCAAGAACACGGGTGGTCGCGCCGCCGGAGCGATTTCCGCTGCGATGTTTCTCAAGGAATTCGCGGAAACGTTTCCGTGGGTCCACCTCGACATCGCGGGCACCGCATACTCCGAGACCGATCTCGGTTTCATTCCCAAGGGGCCGACGGGCGTTCCCGTGAGCCTCTTCGTGGACTTCGTACGAGGGAGGGCACGCTGATCAGCGTGGCCGCGCTGAGGCGCGGCTGCGTAGCGGGAGCGATCGCCGTGCTGGCGCTTGCGCCGGCGCTGCGCGCGCAGCAGGTACAGCGCGACACCACACCGTTGCCGGATTCCGTGCGCACGAAGAGGGCGCCGGGACCGAACAGCGCGACGCTCGACACGGTGCGTGCACGCGCCGACTCGAGCGCCGCTCGCTCCGATACGAGCAAGTCGACGGCCGCCGACACGGACAGCGTCAGCGTGCTCGGTCTGCACCCCGGCGACACCGCAACGAAGATTCCGAAGGACACGATCAAGGCCCCGATCGCGCACGCCGAGATGCCGCCGGTGCTCGGCGTCGGCGACCAGTTCACGTGGAATCGCGAGGACCTCTTCGCGACGGGTGCGCTCACGCTCACACAGCTGCTCGAGTTCGTTCCCGGCGTGACGACGTTCACCACCGGCAACATCGCCTCGCCGCAATTCGGAGCGTACGCGGGAAATCCTGGACGCGTGCGTGTGTTCCTCGACGGGGTGGAGCTCGACAATCTCGATCCACGCGCCGGGGGCGCGCTCGATCTAGCCGAGCTGCAACTCTGGTCTTTGGAGCAGGTCACGATCGAACGCGGCGCCGATGAGCTCCGCGTCTACTGTCGCACGTGGAACGTGCAGCGTACCACGACATCCACGCGCATCGATGTGCTCACCGGCGATCAGCGCACGAATCTCTATCGCGCATTCTTCGGCAAGCGCTACCAGCACGGTGAAGTGCTGCAGGTGGGCGGACAGAACTACGGCACGTCATCCGACCAGGGCGTCGGCGGGGGGAACGAGCTCTCACTCTTCGGTCGCGTCGGGTGGGCGAACAAGGAGTGGAGCGTCGACGGATTTCTCATGCACGCGGATCGCGATCGTGACCCGCGAAGACAGGATCTGGGCAACACGCTGCTCGAGCCCGCGATACCCAGGCAGAAGCGAACGCGCGCCGACATGTATGTGCGCGCGGCGCACGGCGATCCGGATAGCGGCGTCTGGGCGCAGGCCATGGTGGCGCATTCCAACTTCACGGAGAAGACGGGCTTCAGCGCTCTCGCCGGTTTGCCGCCCGATTCGGCAGATACGACGCGCACGAGCACACAGTACATCGCCACCGGTGGATTCACCCGCTGGGGACTGCGACTGAGCGGCGCCGAGCGCTATCACAAGCTGCAGACGGGAGGCGTGAGCGCGACGGAGCTGCGCGCGAGCTTCGAGCACCGGTTGCTCGCGGTCTCGCTGTACGCCGAGCGGCGAGGCGCGGACAGCAGCTCCACCGAGGAGGCGACCGCGCGACTCACGCCGCTGCCGTTCTTCGCCGTCGCTGGTACGGTCGCGCGGCGCCACGGCGGCACCGTGTTCGGTGATGAGGACGAGCTGTCGGCGCGGGTCGAGGCCGGGATCCGGGTGAGCAGAGCGTGGGTCACCGCCGGCATCTGGCGACGAGGGCAGGCAGTGGTGCCGGGGCTGATCGCCTTCGATACGATCTACAAGAGCGCGCCGACGATCGCGGCCACCGGTCCGTACGCGACCGTTCGCGGAAAGATCTGGCGCGACATCGGCGTCAATATTTGGGGCGTCCGTTGGAACAGCACCGGGTACTATCGCCCCAAGCTCCAATCGCACGAGGAGCTCTACATCGACACGCAGTGGCTGCAGCGCTTCCCGAGCAAGCATTTCAGGCTGGTTGCCGGGATCGCGCACGAGTATCGGCAGGACGTGCCATTTCCCGTCGCGAATGGCTTCGAGTCGCTTTCCGATCCGAATGGGGTGGCGGCGCTCTTCAGCCACTCGCTCGTTGGGCGCATCGAGTTTCACATCCTCGATGCGACGATCTTCTTCAACTCGTATTCGGGAATGTCACCGACGCGGGTGGAGCAGGTGAACGGTTATCTGCTGCCCACGCAGCGCCTGGAGTACGGCATCCGCTGGCAGTTCTGGAATTGACAAGCTCGTTGTGCCGTCATAACTTACGTGATTGCACATGATACGGAGCATGACGGGCTTCGGGGCCGCCGCAGGCCCAATCGGATCGCAGCAGGTGAC
>DATGDQ010000109.1:0-9208 GCA_035310785.1 Gemmatimonadaceae bacterium
GTCGATTATCCCACCGTCTCGGTGAACGCGTCGCTCCCCGGCGCGAGTCCGGAAACCATGGCGTCCTCCGTCGCGACGCCGCTCGAGAAGCAGTTCTCGACGATCGCCGGCGTCGATGCCATGACGTCGCAGAGTGCGCTCGGAACCACGAGCATCACGCTGCAGTTCGCACTCGACCGCAACATCGACGCAGCCGCGGCGGACGTGCAGGCAGCGATCTCCCAGACCCTGCGCCAGCTGCCGCAGAACATCGTGCCCCCGTCGTACCAGAAGGTGGATCCGTCCTCCGCGCCCATTCTGTACTTCGCGCTGCGCTCGACATCGCTCCCGCTGTCGCAGCTCGACGAATACGCGGAGACGTATCTGGCGCAGCGCATCTCGATGGTGTCGGGCGTCGCGCAGGTTCAGGTGTACGGCTCACAGAAGTACGCGGTGCGCATTCAGCTCGACCCGCAGGCGATGGCGACGCGCAAGATCGGCATCGACGAGGTCGCCAACGCCGTCAACACGGGAAACGTGAATCTCCCCACGGGCGTGCTGTGGGGAACGGACAAGGCATACACGGTCCAGGCGAACGGCCAGCTCGCGAACGCGAAGGACTTCCGCCCGCTGATCGTGGCGTACCGCAATGGCGCGCCCGTGCGGCTGCAGGACATCGGCACCGTGATCGATGGCGTGCAGGACAGCAAGGTTGCGAGCTGGTACAACGGACAGCGCGCGATCGTGCTCGCCGTGCAGCGACAGCCCGGCACGAATACCGTCGAGGTCGCGAAGCTCGTGAAGAAAGCCATGGCGCAGATGGAGAGTCAGTTCCCCGGCTCCGTCACCGTCGAAACGCTCTACGACAGATCGGTCGCGATCGAACAGTCCGTGACCGACGTGAAGTTCACGCTCATGCTCACGCTGTTTCTGGTCGTGCTCGTGATCTTCATCTTCCTCCGCAATCTCTCCGCGACCGTCATCCCGAGCCTCGCCCTGCCGATGTCGCTCGTCGGGACCTTCGCGGTGATGTACATGCTCGACTATAGTCTGGACAATCTCTCGCTGATGGCGCTGACGCTGTCCGTGGGATTCGTCGTGGACGATGCCATCGTCATGCTCGAGAACATCGTTCGCCACATCGAGAAGGGCGAGCCCGTCTTCGAGTCCGCGGAGGTCGGATCGCGCGAGATCGGATTCACCATTCTCTCGATGACGTTGTCGCTCGTTGCCGTCTTCGTTCCGATTCTCTTCCTCGGCGGCCTGGTCGGTCGGCTCTTCCACGAGTTCGCGGTCACGATCGGCGCGGCGATCGTCGTGTCGGGCTTCGTGTCCCTGACGCTCACGCCCATGCTGTGCAGCCGCTTTCTCAGACCGCATCACGACGAGAAGCGGAGCCGTTTCTTCGAGATCACCGAAGGCGCGTACAATCGCATGCTGGGATTCTACGAGCGCACGCTCAGGCGAGTGATGGATCATCGCCCGTACGCGCTCGCCTTCTCCGCGCTCATTCTCCTCGGCACCTTCGGACTCTTTGCGATCGTTCCGAAGGGATTCCTGCCGAGTGAGGATACGTCGCAGCTGAGTGCCTCGACCGAGACGGAGCAGGGCACATCGTACGATGCGATGGTCGCGCACCAGAAGCAGCTCGCGGCGATCGTTCAGGCGGATTCGAACGTGCAGGGCTTCATGTCGTCCATCGGCGCGAACGGTCGCAATCCGACGATGAATCAGGGTCGCTTCTTCATGCACCTGAAGGATCCGTCCAAGCGGTCGCTCAACGCGGATGAGGTCGCGCGCGAGCTCACGCAGAAGCTCTCCGTGATTCCGGGCACGCGCGTGTTCATCACGAACCCGCCGCCGATCAACATCGGCGGCCGCTCGAGCAGAAGTCTGTACCAGTTCACGCTGCAGGCCACCGACATCGCGACACTGTATCACTACGCCGGCATCATGGAAGAGAAGATGCGTGCGCTGCCCGGCCTCGCTGACGTCAACAGCGACCTGCAGATCAAGAATCCACAGGTGCAGGTGGACATCGATCGTGACCGCGCCTCGTCGCTCGGCATCACCGCCAGCACGGTCGAGGACGCGCTCTACAACGCCTACGGCTCGCGACAGGTCTCCACCATCTACACGCCGAACAATCAGTACTGGGTGGTGATGGAGCTGCAGCCGCGGTACCAGAAGAGCCTCGATGCGCTTGGACTGCTCTACGTGCATTCGGCTACCGGCGACCTCGTTCCATTCGGGTCGCTCGCGCGCGTGTCGCCCAGCACGGGACCGGCAACGGTCAATCACTCGGGTCAGCTGCCCTCCGTGACGCTCTCGTTCAACCTGCAGCCGGGCGTCGCGATCGGTACCGCAGTCAAGGAAGTGAACCGACTCGCCGCGCAAACGCTGCCGTCGAGCGTCACGACGGCGTTCTCGGGAACGGCCCAGGCGTTCCAGGCGGCCCAGCAGGGGCTGCTCGTGCTTCTCGTTCTCGCGATCCTCATCATCTACATCGTGCTCGGCATTCTCTACGAGAGCTTCGTCCATCCGATCACGATTCTCACCGGACTTCCATTCGCCGGATTCGGCGCACTGCTCACCCTGTGGATCTTCCACATGGAGCTGAGCGTCTATGCGTTCGTCGGCATCATCATGCTGATAGGCCTGGTGAAGAAGAACGCGATCATGATGATCGATTTCGCGATCGAGGCGGAGCGCACTGAAGGCAAGTCCGCGCGCGATGCCATCCTCGAGGCATGTAGCGTACGATTCCGTCCCATTATGATGACGACCATGGCCGCCCTGATGGGCACGCTTCCCATCGCGCTGGGTGCGGGCGCCGGCGCCGAGTCGAGGCGTCCGCTGGGCGTGGCCGTCGTGGGCGGGCTGGCGTTCTCTCAGATCATCACGCTGTACGTGACGCCCGTGTTCTACACCTATCTCGATTCGCTGCAGAAGCGATTCGAGCGGGCCGAACATCGGAACGAGGAGCGCGCGCACGGCACACTCGGCGGGCATGCGCCGCTCCCGGCAAGCGGCGACTAGCGACTCGCGCATCGTCGATCGCCGAGCCTGGATGCGGCTCCTGCTTGACGTTTGTTTCGATCCGTAGTATTGGGGGTGATCTTGCGGAACACTCGCTATGATTCCGCGATTCACATCGAGGGTGCGGGGCATACGACGTGCAGCCACTGCGTTCTACGGATTGAGTGAAGCCGCTTCTGCGGTCTAGAGCTTCGTGATCAATAACATGAAAGGAGGCAAGCATGCCGCGTGGTGAAGAGTTCAACGAGAAGCTCTACTTGTCCGAGCATGAAGACGACGAAGAGGACCTGGGTTACGGTGGTGGTGGCGGCGCATCCTACGATGACGATGATGACGAGGAAGGCGCCGGCTGGGGCATGACCAAGACCACCGGAGAGGACCTCTGGGACAGCACGGACGACGAAGAGGATGAGGATGGCGAGACGCCCACCGTCATCGTCGAAGAGGAAGAGGAGGACGATGTCGCTCCCCTCACGTCGGCCCGGGCGTCGCGTGCGGCGAGCAAGGCCGAGCGTCAGGATGCGAAGAACGCGGCGGCGGGGAACGGCGGCGCGGCGCCCTCAGCGGGCACGCCCGCCAGAAATGCCTCCAAGGCGGCGGCACCAGCGAAGAAGGCAGCCAAGGCGCCTGCTCCGGCCGCCAGGAAAAGCGCTGCAAAAGCGCCCGCCAAAAAGACTTCCGCCAGGAAGGCACCTGCGAAAAAGGGTGCCGCAAGGAAGAGCGCCGCGAAGAAGGGCGGTGCGAAGAAGGCGTCCGCGAGGAAGGGCTCGGCGCGCAAGTCGTCGACCGCGAGAAAGAGTGGCGCGAAGAAGGGAGCCAGAAAGGCGACTCGCCGGAAGTAGCTTCTCTGGTCCGTGCCGCACTCAAGACGGCGGGAAGCGTGATCACGCTTCCCGCCGTGTTCGTTCGGCCTATATTGAGGCCCCATGCCCGATTCGCCCGTCCCTCTCCTCCGCGCGCACTCGCGGCACGCGCCGTGGAACTCGCGCGGCCTCGCGGCGCACGCGACGGCGCTCGTCGACGCCGCGGGCATGCGCCCCACCAACGGCGCCGCGCGCGCGGAGCCAAGCGCTCGAGCGGTGCGCTTCTATGTGTCGACGGGGTTGCTGGACCACCCCGATGGTACGGGCACGGCAGCCACCTACGGTTACCGCCATCTCCTGCAGCTGCTCTTCATCAAGATCCGCCAGCGCGAAGGGCTCACGCTGGAGAAGATCAAGGGAGAGGTCACCGGGCTCACCGGCGATGCGCTCGAGCGCCGCGTCGCCTCGTCGCTCGCTCCTGCGCTCGGCGCGCGCGCGGATGGCGTCGTCGCCGACAACGGCTCGCACGATGCTGTCTGGCATCGCGTGCAGGTGGCGGAAGGGATCGAGCTCCACGTGCGCGACGACTCTCCGGCTTCGAGCGAAGAGGCGGTAGTCGCGATGCGCGAGGCCGTGCGAGCGGCACTGGGGCGCGCGGATATTCGCTAGCGCCTCGAGTCTGGCTGCCGACTGCTCTCTCCCCTCAGAATCGATAGAACACCAATCCATCGGTCGCGCGACGCCACCCCGCGTCCATGAACACGTCTGCGTGTGCGCTCGCGCCTGCCGGCTCGCCATCGATGCTCTCGATGCGCGGATCGCGCGCAGCTCGAGCTCCGGGCGGGACATCGCGCGTGAGATACTCGCCAAGTACTCGCGCAGCCGCGGTGATCTGGACATCTGACGCAACCGGCGAGATCAAGACCCGTCGTCCGCGCCCTTCCGCGTTCATGACCACGATCCCTCTGTGCGTCAGCAGCAGCGCGCCGGTGCCGCGCGGTCGCATCAGTGATCCGGGCACGATCGAGTCCAATGCGAGCGTGTAGGGATTGGCCGAATCCGCAGCCGACATCGCGATGACCGGCGCGTCGGCATCCAGGTCGGGCTGCGCGCGGAGCCGCTCGACGGCCTCCGGCAATGCGAACTGCGCACCGCTCATCCCATCCACGAAATAGCCGCGTCGCACCTCGCCACGATATTCGAGTCGCTTGAGCTCACGGTAGATCTCGCGCCATCCGATCGGTGGCCGTTCCCGCCTCCACCAATCGCGCGTGACGATCGCATAGCGGTCGAGCCATTGACGCGCGATACGCGCTGCGTGCTCCTCCTCGTCCGGCCGCTCGCCCAACGTGCCCGGCGTGCGGAGCAGCGACCAGCGGCCGACCCAACCCGACACCGGCCCCGGCAGATCGGGCCGCCGCCATTTCGGAAGCCGCCGCTGGCTCGGAACGCGATGGTAAACCGGGCGGCCGGGCGATGCTTCGAACGTTTCGGGAAGCCACCGGGTGGGATCCTGGAGCGGCTGTCCGCGCGCCGCGCGCGCGCGCCCCGGAATGGAGCGCGTGCGCACGACCTCTCGAAGCGCCTCGATGCTGTCGTTGGTCACGAGCGACACCGCCGACAGCTCACGCAACGCATCGCGCACGGAGAGCGACGTGAGTCCTGTCGCCGCCTGAATGTCCGCGATGAATGACGCACCGATTCGTTCGAGCGCCTCGCGCACAGCCATCGCGTTCGTGCTCAGCGGTGGCTCATCCTCGGCATCGAGCCACACCGCACCCTCTCCTCGAGGAAAGAAGCGCACGCTCGTCAGCGCGGGCGCGTCGCCGGAATCAGGCCGGCTTCCACCGGCCCACACGATGGACCCGTTGGACGCGAGCTGGGCGAGCCACGCGGGATCATAGCGCTGGAGTCGACCCGGGATGATGTCCCGCTCCCACGCTGCGGGCGTGCGTGGCAGCCCGCTCAGCTGCCGCAAAATTTCACTCACGCCACTCGCACCGTCGAGATGCTCGCGCGGGTCGAGATGCTGCCACCGTTGTAGAAACGCGGTGAACGTCGCGAGATCGACCGCCTCTATCTGTTTCCTGAGTGCCGCCAACGCACGTTTGCGCGCGAGCTCCACGATCCGGCGCGTCGCCCATTCCGGCGCGTCCACGTCGCGACGAAATCGGCCGCGTACGAGCTTCCCGTTCTCCTCCCATTCACCGATCCGCTTCTCGATCCACGACTCGGGCCAGCCGTACCGCGCGTGGATCTCACCCACGGTCACCGGCCCTGCGAGCGCGAGCCATCGTGCGAGAATCTCTCGGCGCGCGAGCCTGGGCTCGAGCACGATCTGCAGCATCGCGGCGGGGATCTCCTGCTCGGCAACTCGCTCCACCAGCGATGAGGTTGCGCGCACGCGGGAAATTGTCTCCGGCGCTCGCGCCGCCGCGTACCGGCCGACCGACTCGGTGAGCACGATGCGCCACTCGCTCGTGGCGTTCTCGAACGGAATCGCGATCGCGCGCCTGGCCTCCAGCAGCTCGGCCATCGGGTCGTTCGCGCCAAGCCATCCATCGGCATCCGCCACGCGCGCGCGTAGCTCCTCCGGCGTGAGATCGCCCGCGCGATCGAGCAGCACTGCCAGCTCGTCGGCGGTCCGCGCCTGCCGCCCGGGCGCGGTGCCGCGCCGCTCCGCGAGCAGCTGCTCGATCGCCTCGAGCGTTCCCTCGTCCGCCCCTTCGGTGCCCATTACCTCATCGAGCAGCCCGCGGTCGATCGACAGCAGTGCAGCCTGCCGCTCCGCGCGCGGCGTGTCGTCGCCGTAGAGCCAGTCCATCACGAATCCGAACTGCAGGCTCGCCGCAAAGGGTGACGCACGCTCCGTCTCCACTGTGCGAATCGCGATGCGTCCCGCGCCGATCGCATCGAGCACGTTTCTCAGCGCCGCCATGTCGAACGCGTCCTGCAACACCTCGCGGTACGTCTCGACGAGAATCGGGAAGCTCGGGAATCGGCGCACCGCATCCAGCAGGTCGAGCGCCTTCAATCGCTGCAGCCAGAGCGGCATGCGCCTCTTGGGCGACCCACGCGGCAGCAGCAGCGCCCGCGCCGCGTTCATGCGGAAGCGCGCGCCGAAGAGCGACGTGCTCCCCACCTCATCCATCACACGCCTCTCCGCCTCCTCGGCCGAGAGATGCGTCATCGCGGACAAGGGAGCGGTGCTTCCGAGATTCGGCAGGCGCAGCATGATCCCGTCGTCGGTGGTCTGCACCTGCACTTCCATTCCCGGCAACGCTTCTCGCATCCGCTGCGCGAGCGCCATCCCCCATGGCGCGTTGACGCGACCCCCAAACACGGAGTGCAGGATGATCCTGAGAGCACCCATCTCATCGCGGAATTGTTCGATGACGAGCGTCTGGTCGTCCGGTACGACGCCCGTACTCGCGCGCTGCTCCGCGATGTACGACCGCAGCGACTGCGCGCAGGCCGCATCCACTCCGTACCGCGCCTCGAGCCCCGCGTTCACGGTGTCGTCGTCCACCTCAACGGCCGCGAGCTCTCGCCGCAGCGCGCCCACTCGCTGGCTGAGCGGCACCGATCGCGTCGAGAACTCGCCGTGCCAGAACGGCATCCGCGCCGGTGCGCCGGGTGCCGGAGTCACGATCACGCGGTCGTGTTCGATGGACCGAATGCGCCAAGTCGCCGACCCGAGCTGGAACACGTCGCCCACGCGCGACTCGTGCACGAACTCTTCATCCAGCTCGCCGAGCCGCGTACGGTCGGCGAGGTTCACCGTGTACAGCCCGCGATCGGGAATCGTTCCGCCGGAGATCACCGCCATCATCCGCGACGCACGAGTCCCCGCCAGCCGGTCGTTCACGCGATCCCACGTCATGCGCGGCTCGAGCTCCGCCGCGAGCTCCGACGAATACTTCCCGGACAACATCGACAGCACCTCATCGAACGCGGCACGCGTGAGCCGGTGATAGGGATACGCGCGGCGCACGAGAGCGAACGCATCATCGGTCGTCCAATCGTCGACGCTCACCATCGCGACGATGCTCTGCGCGAGCACATCGAGCGCGTTCTGAATCGCTCGTGTGGGCTCCACGTCTCCGGCGCGCATGGCTTCGACGATCGCAGCGCTCTCCACCAGATCATCGCGAAACGTCGGGACCAGCACACCGCGGCTCACCGCGCCGAGATTGTGCCCGGCGCGTCCCACGCGCTGCAGCCCGGCGCTCACGCGCTTCGGACTCTGGAGCTGGATGACCAGATCCACCGAGCCGATGTCGATGCCCAGCTCGAGTGAGCTCGTCGACACGAGCGCGGGCAGCTCCCCCGCCTTGAGCGCGCGCTCGAGCTCCAGCCGTCGTTCGCGCGCGAGCGAGCCGTGATAGGGGCGCGCGAGCTGTTCCTCCGCGAGCGCATTCACGCGCGCGGCAATCCGCTCCGCCTGCGCACGATTGTTCACGAACACCAGCGTCGTGCGCGACTGCCGGACGTACGCGAGCACCAGCTCCGCCACGAACGGCCACACGCTTCCGCCCACTTCGCCCAGGTCCGGCACCGGCGACACGACGCTGAGCTCCATCGTCTTCACGAGCCCGCAATCGACGATCGTCACCGGTCGAAACTCGGCGACCCCGTCATCGCCGCGCCCCGCGCGCATGCCGCCGAGAAAGTGCGCGACCTCCTCGAGCGGACGCTGCGTGGCCGAGAGCCCGATCCGTTGCACCGGTGACGAAACCAGCATCTCGAGCCGTTCGAGCGTCAGCGCGAGGTGCGCGCCCCGCTTCGTGCCCGCCACCGCGTGAATCTCGTCTACGATCACCGCGCGCGCGGCGCCGAACATCCCTCGTCCGCGAATGCTCGTCAGCAAGATGTTCAGCGACTCGGGCGTCGTGATCAGAATGTGCGGCGACTTCCGCAGCATCCGCGCACGCGCCGATGCCGGCGTGTCGCCCGTGCGCACACCGATCCTGATCTCCGGAAACTCCTTCCCTTCCGCCTCGAAGCGCGCGCGCAGCTCGGCCAGCGGCTGCTCCAGATTCCGCTGGACGTCGTTGCCGAGCGCCTTCAACGGTGAGATGTAGAGAATCTGGACCGCATTCGGCAGCGGCGACTCGAGCCCGCGCACGATCAGCTGGTTCACTTCCCACATGAATGCCGCGAGCGTCTTCCCGGTACCCGTCGGCGCGAGAATCAGCGTGTGCTCGCCGCTCGCGATCGCCGGCCACCCCAGCCGCTGCGGCTCGCTCGGCGCCCCGAACCGCTCGGCGAACCACGCGCGAACGATCGGATGGAACGAGGCGAGCGGACCCGCGGCGTCGCGGCGTGGCATGCGTAAAGTTACGCCGCGCGAGTCTCTACAGCAGCCGAGCCAGCGCCGAAGATCC
>DATGDQ010000110.1:0-9898 GCA_035310785.1 Gemmatimonadaceae bacterium
GCTGAGGTACGGAAACAGCAGCGTTTCCTGCAGGATCTCGGGAGCCGAGGCGAACTTGGGCATCGAGCCTTGATTCTCGCGAATGAGCTGGCGCACTTTCTCCCAGCCACCGGGCAGTCCAGCGGCCGGCCCGAGCATCGACTGAATCGGGACGAGCGTCGCCTGCCCCTCCATCACGGACTGCGCGGCGAGCACGCGATCATCGTCGCCCTTCAGGTGCAGCAGCGAATCGAGATTCGTGTACTGATCCTGCAGCGCGTGCACGAGCTCGTGCTCCACGAGAAACGCGACCTCCTCCGGCTTGGCGCCATCGACCACGTAGAGCACCTTCGTCGCCGGATCGTAGAAGCCGGCGATCTGCTCGGTGTAGAGATCGAGCATCAGCGCGCGCAGATCGAAGTCTTCGGGCACGAGTCCGAGGCGGCGAAGCAGAATCTGCTGCGCGGCGAGATCGGATTGGGAGCGCTCGTCCTCGAACTGCTTGATCAGGTACTGGTGGACCTGCTCCTTCGAGCGGCGCTCGAGCACCGGCTGCTTCTTGTATTTGAGCCCGGTCACCTTCTCGATCTTGGGGATCGCGTCGGCAACTTCCTTGGCGTACGGGCCCTGGGCCGTGATCTTGTCGCGACTCGGACACGCGACGGTGAGCGTCGCGATCCCCGTCAGAAGAACGGTGGATGCGACGCGGGCGATCCGCGATGTCAGGGCCATTCGACCGTGCGTCCCGTAGCGACTGCGACCACTCGCGCGATGTCGGGCGCGCGCACGACGAGTCCTTCCTCGATGAGGCGGCGCTGGAGCTCACTTTCGATCGTGGCGAGCCGTGCGCGGCGTGGAGCGCCATTGCCGGGCGGGGCTGACGCGCGCGGCGGCGCGGCTGGCGGCCCTTCGGGCGCGGGAGCCGCGGCGGCGGGCGCCGGTGCGGGCGCGCCCGTGAAGGCAGCTTCGAGCTCGAGACCGAATCGCTCGAGCGCCGCGAGGCCCGAGCGCGCCATCTTCTCGAGCGTCTCGTCGGGCGTGCGCTCCTCCACCGGCGCGCGCATGCGCTCCGGCTCACTCACCTGTTCGGTGTTGCGCAGCAGCGCGAGCCGCTCGCGAATGAGCGTTTCAGTCGCGGGAGAATACGTCGCCACCGCCTGCGCGTGTGCGCACGCCTCATCGAGCGCATCGATCGCGCGATCGGGGCGGACGCGATCGGTCACGTAGCGATCGGTGAGCGCGACCGACGCCGTGATCGCGTCGTCGGCGATCGCGACATTGTGGTGCCGCTCGAGCCGCTCGCGCCGCGCCTCCAGAATCGCGAGCGTGTCGGCCGCCGAGAGCTCGGTCACGGTGATCTTCTGGAAGCGGCGCTCGAGGGCGGGATCGCCGAGCACCCAGCGCTGATACTCATCGTCCGTCGTGGCACCGATGACGCGGAACTCGCCCCGCACGAGCGCCGGCTTCAGCATGTTCGCGGCATCCATCGCGACGCCCATCGCCGCGCCCTGGCCGATGAGATTGTGCAGCTCGTCGATGAAAAGAATGATCCGCGGGTCTTCCGAGCACGCGTTCACGATCGCGGTCAGACGCTCCTCGTACTGTCCGCGGTACATCGTTCCCGCGAGCAGTCCTGCGTGGTCGAGCGCCAGCACGCGCGCGTCCCGCAGCGCGAACGGCACGTTCCCGGCCGCGATGCGTTGCGCAAACCCCTCTGCGATCGCCGTCTTTCCCGTGCCCGCGGCGCCCACCAGGGCTGGGTTGTTCTTCCCGTGGCGCAGCAGAATGTCGATCACGCGAGCGATCTCGTTGTCACGGCAGCGAACGGGCTCGAGCCGTCCCGCGCGCGCCTCTGACGTGAGATCGCGCGTGAAGCGGGACAGCGAATCCGCGCTCGAGCGCAGCATGTCGCCGAAGTTCACAGGCCGAGCACGTCGTGAGCGTACCAATCCATCATTCGTCTCCCCCAAAAAAGGGCGGCAAGTGCAGCAGGAGCGAGAAACACACCGAACGGGACGAGCGGTGGTGCAAAAGGAATTCCGGCCTTGCGGCTGCGAATCCACGTGATCGGGTAGACGAACCCGAGAAAGCCGGCAGCCCCCAGGAACGCGCCAATGAAAATTGTCAGCAGCGTGCGTCCAGGTCCAAGGAACGAGCCGACCATCGCCATGAGCGTGACATCGCCAAAGCCCATTGCCTCCTTCTTGAGCGCCACTTCGCCGAGCCACCCGATGATCGCGATGGCCCCCGCGCCAACGCAGGCTCCCATGAATGAATCATACAGTGTGGCGAACGGAAGAGTTTCACCGAGGACCGTTCCAACTCCGGCGGTCACGAGCGCAAAGAGGAATCCGAACACCGTGAAGCCGTCCGGAATCACGTAATCCGTGGCGTCCGTGATCATGATGCCCAGCAGCAGCGTGCCGAACACGGCGACGCGAAGGGCCGCCAACGTCGGCCCGAACTGGAGCACGCAGGCGAGCCAACCGAGTGCCACGACGAGCTCGAGGAGCGGATACACGGGCGAGATCGGATTTCCGCAGCCGCTGCAACGGGCGCGCAATGCGAGCCAGCTCACGAACGGGATGTTCTCGTACCACGGAATCTCGTGCCCGCACTTCGGACACCGCGATCGTGGCGTGACCACCGACTGCTTGGCGGGCCAGCGGCTCACGCACACGTTCACAAAGGAGCCAATGCAGGCGCCGAAGAGAAACGCGATCGTCGGGACGTACCAGGAGTCGTGCGCGGCGAAGGCGTCGGTCACTCGCGAAAGTGATGCAGGAGGATGCCGGCGGCCACGGCGACGTTGAGCGATTCGATTCTGGGCTCGAGCGTGATGCCGACGAGACGCGCGCACCGGGCGCGAGCCTCGGGGGACAGCCCCGCGCCCTCGTTGCCCACCACGAGCGCCACCGTGGTTGGCGGCGCGATCGTCTCGATGGACTGACCGGCCGCGTCGGCCCCCCAGAGCGGGATGTCTCTGGCGGCGAGCAGCGAGTCCAGCGCCTCCCAGGTCACGGGCAGTGCGGGATAGTGGAAGAGAGCACCCATTGCGCTACGGACGACCTTGGCGTTCCACAGGTCAACGGTGCCGGGCGCCGCGAGCGTGGCGGACGCACCCAGGGCGGCCGCCGTGCGCAGCATCGTGCCGGCGTTTCCGGGATCCTGCACGCCATCCAGAACGAGCAGACGCGCGCGCGGCGGCAGCGCGAGCGACTCCGGAGCTTCCGCGGGGATCTCGCCGATTGCGAGCATTCCCTGTGGAGACTCGGTGGTTGCAGCGCTTTCGAACTCGGCCTCGCTCACCTCCACCATCGGGATGCCGCGCGCCTCGATATCGCTGCGGAGGGCCACCCCGCGTTCGGCCGTCACCAGCGAAGGGGCGACGAGCACACCGCGAATCTCTAGTGGGCTCCGCACCAGTTCCTCGACGGCGCGAATGCCTTCGCACACGAAGAGCCCGTGTCGCTCGCGCGCCTTGCGGCGCTGGAGATCGCGGGCAAGGGTCAACAGCTTCGCGGGCATGGAGGCGGGATGGAGGAGTGGAGATGGCGAACGAGCGACTGGCCCGCACGCGCGTCAGGCGTCACGTGAAGATGGCGCAAAACCGCGGGACGACAATGACCGCGGCGTGGCTCAGGCCACGCGCACCTGCTGCGCCAGCGCCTTCGCGCCCGCCTCCGCGAGCAGCGCATCGATGCCCGCGTGCATTCCGGGAGAGACACGTACGAGACCAACGGTCATCGCGAGGCGCCATGGCGAATCGCTATGCTCCGCTCGATAGTGCTGCAGACGTTGGCTCAGTCGCGGAACCACGAGCTCCGTCGTGTCGTCGGAGGCATCCAGCATGAGCGTCGCGAAGTCATCGTCGGCGATTCGCGCGATGACGTCCGACGCGCGAAACGTCTCGCGCAGCACCTGCGATGCGGCGACGAGCACGCGGTCGCCCACATCGCGACCATGCACAGCGTTGAGCTGATCGAGCGCGCGCACGTCCGCCACGGCGATCACGAGTCCGCGCGTGCGATGGGCGAGCTTCAAGTGATGCTCGGCCAGCGTGCGGAATCCACGGGCGTTGTAGAGCCCAGTGAGCGGGTCCGTGAGCGAGAGCTGGTCCAGCGTTTCGTGGAGACGATATCGCTCGATGGCATAGTGCAGCACGCGAGCGAGGAGCGCGCTGCTCAGTTCTTCCTTCACGACCGAATCGCATGCGCCGGCCTCCACGGCGGCCGCGCCATTCGACTCGCCCCTGTGACCAGGCTCTACGAGCACGACGACGGGGATCTCGGGTACCTCCACCCGCGCGCGCACCAGAATGTGCATGGCGACGTCCAGCGGACCCGTGAGATCGAGCAGCACGACGTCGACGCGCTCACCGCCGAGTCTGACGAGCGCTTCGTCGCTCATGGCGACCGATTCGAGCGTGAACGCGGGGAGGCGTGACTGCACCGTCGGGGCGAGCGACTCGCTCAGAATCCGCGACGCCGGTGAGTCGGTCGTGATGAGCAGTGCCGCGATCGGCTGAAGATCCATTGGTCATCACACGAGACGGGAAGCTGCGAAACCAGTGCTGGTTAGAAATGACTCCCCCGGTCGGCCGGTGGTCACGCGCCGTTGTCCGCCTTCATGGAACGGAGCATTCTTCCACCATGATTCCGCCCATCGCGCTCACCATCGCGGGCTCCGACTCCGGTGGTGGTGCCGGCATTCAGGCCGATCTCAAGACGTTTCAACACTTTCGTGTGTTCGGAACGTCCGCCATCACTGCCATCACTGCTCAGAACACTCGCGGGGTTTCGCGGTGGGTGCCGGTGCCAGTCGAGATGATCGAGGCGCAGATCGAGGCCGTTGCCGAAGATCTTCGACCGTCGGCCACCAAGACGGGGATGCTCGGGGACGCATCGATCGTGAGCGCGGTTGCCGCATCTGTTCGCCGGCACGCGCTCGCGCCGCTCGTGGTCGATCCGGTCATGGTGTCGGCATCGGGCGATACGCTGCTCGAAGCCGGCGCGGTGGACGCCGTACGCGAGCTGTTGCTTCCTCTCGCAACACTGGTCACTCCGAACCTGGACGAAGCCGAGATTCTGGTGGGCGAGACGGTGCGCGACGTGGAGGCGATGGAGCGCGCGGGGCGGGTACTCGTGGCTCGCGGCGCGACGGCGGCGTTGATCAAGGGTGGCCATCTCGTTGGCGAGGCCGCGATCGATGTGCTCGTGCACGGCGAGCGTGTGCGCACGTTCACGCATCCTCGCATCGACACGCCACACACGCACGGCACGGGGTGCACGCTCTCGTCCGCGATAACGGCCATGCTCGCACTCGGCACCGAGCTCGATTCGGCGGTGGAACAATCGATCGAGTGGGTGCATCGCGCCATTCGCACGGCGCCGAATTTGGGAGGTGGTCATGGCCCCCTCAACCACTGGGCCGACTAGGGCTTCACGACGCGCTGGACGAATTCGGTGACGAGTCGCTCGAAGCTGGCGGCGGAGCTCGTTGCCGTCGCGAGGACCTCCGTGTGACTCAGTGGGGTGCTGCTCATCCCCGACGCGATGTTCGTGATGCAGCTGACGCCGGCCACGCGCATGCCGAGGGCGCGAGCGACGAGCACCTCGGGCACCGTCGACATCCCGACAGCACTCGCGCCGAGCTTCTCGAGCATGCGGATCTCCGCAGGAGTCTCGTATGCAGGTCCGATAAGGGCGGCGTAGACGCCGCTCGCGACAGGAATACCGCAGTCGAGCGCGGAGTCGCGGAGCACGCGAATGAGCGCCGGGTCGTACGGCGCCGACATGTCGGGAAAGCGAGTTTCGTCGAGGCGTGGAGGGCCAGCCAGCGGCGTGCGCCACATCAGGTTGAGATGATCCTCGATGATCATGAGATCACCCGGGCGCATCGTGCGGTCGATTCCGCCGGCCGCGTTGGACACGAAGAGCGTGCGCACGCCGCACGCGTGCAGCACTCGCGTCGGCAGCGCAACCGTTTCGAGCGAGTGCCCCTCGTAGAGATGATAGCGGCCTGCGGCGACGATCACGCGGCGACCGCCGAGCGTGCCGGCGACGAATCGACCGGCGTGCCCCGGCACGATCGCGGGAGGAAATCCGGGAATTGCGCGATACGGGATCGATGTCGCGTCTTCGATGTGATCGGCGAGGCTGCCGAGCCCCGACCCGAGAACGAGGGCGGCGTCGATGGCGTCGCCGATCCTGGAGCGCACCACGCTCGCGGCGCGCTCGACCATTTCCGCATCGGCTCCCGCTTGTGCCTTGGCGCTCACTGGCGCGCGAGGATTGCGGGGAGTGCAGCGTCGAATGCTGCGAGCATCTTGCGGCGCTCGTACCACGGAGCGAACGCGCTCTCGAATCCATTGCGCGCGACCGTCGCGAGCTCGGTGAGCGAGAATCCGAGCCTGGATGCCGCGTGCGCGTATTCATCGACGAGCATGACGCCGCTCATCAGGCGATTGTCGGTGTTGAGCGTGACGACGTGGCCATGATCGAAGTACGAGCGCAGCGGGTGTGCCTCGTACCTCGCCACCACGCGCGTCTGCACGTTGCTCGTGAGGCAGATCTCGAGCGCGATTCGGCGGTCGTTCACGTACTGTGAGAGCGACGCATCCTCGAACATCCGGGTACCGTGTCCGATGCGATTGGCGCCGCAGAAGTGCACCGCCTGTCGCACCGAATCGGCGCCGTCGCCTTCCCCCGCGTGCACGGTCACGGCGAGATCGTGCGCGCGCGCGTAGGCGAATGCCTCGATGTGCGCGCTCGCGGGATGACCCCGCTCGCCGCCAGCGAGATCGAAGCCGACCACCCCGCGATGCTTGTACGCGACCGCGAGACGCGCGAGCTCGCTCGAGACGGCGGGCTCGAGATGCCGGAGCGCGCAGATGATCAGATGGGCGACAGTGCCGGTCTCGAAGGTGCCGGCGGCGATGCCTCGCAGCGGCGCTTCGACTGCCTCGTCGAGGGAGAGCCCTTCCTGCGTATTGAGCACCGGCGAGTAGCGGATCTCGATGTAGCGAACCCCTTCGCGCGACGCGTCGATCACCAGCTCGCGCGCAATCCGCTCCAGCGATTGCGCATCCTGCATGACCGACAGCGTCACCGAGAACCTGGTCAGGTAGTCCTCGAGACTACTCGCGTTGCGCACGAGCATGTATTCGCTCAACTCGAGCGCAGTGTGCGCAGGAAGGGTGATGTCGCGCTCGGCCGCGAGATCGATGAGCGTTTGCGGGCGAACCGAACCGTCGAGATGGCAGTGGAGCTCCGCCTTGGGCAGCGCGATGAGTAGCTCGCGTGCGATCGCCGCCACTAGCTATTCCGCGTCATCGGGCGAGTCGCCGACCGCGCGTGCGGGCACCAGCCGGTAGATGGAGCCGCCGTGTACGGTCGTGCCCGCATCGATCGGAAGCCCGCGATCGTCGAGGATCACGCGCGTACCGTCCGACACCTCGCGCGCCGCCGCCTCGTTCCATAGGCGCACCGCCTCGAGTGCGGTGGAGTCGCTGGGAAGCTCGATCTTCGTGGCGTTCACGAATACGGGAATGATGCGGGTCATTGGGTAGAGTGATGGGTCGCTTCGTAGGCGGCGTGCATTGCTGCCGCCGGAACGATGGACCAGTTTCGCTGAAAGTAGTCGCGTGGTGAAATCTGCTTTCTCCGCTCGACTTCGGCGATCAGGAGGTCGCGAATCTCCGCGGTCCCCGCATACACCTCGGGCGCATCCTTCAGCATCGCATAGCCGCCACCGCCGGAGCGACGGTAGTTGTTGAGCGCGAGCGTGAACGTGTCCGCGTCCGACACGGGCTGGCCGCGGACCGAGAGTGCCGTGATTCGGCTGCCTGCGGGACGGGACAGATCGATCGTGTAGTCCGCGCCGGAAACCACGTCGAAGTTGTAACCGGGCACGTTGGTGTGCACGGGCGGCTCGCTCGTGCCGTACGTACCATAGTAGCGTGCGCTGTACTCGAGATATGCCCTGAGCTGCGCGCCCGTGATGCGGACAGCGGACAGTGTGTTCTCGTAGGGATAGAGCCGAGCGATCTCGCCCACGGTCACGGGTCCGGAATCGATCCGCGCGCCCACATCGAACACCGCCGTGGATGCGAGATCGCTGTGCGCAGTGCGCCGCTCCACATTCAGAATGAGATCGGCGAGAGGCGTGTCGATCACGCGGCCCGAATCCGCGCTCCAGCGCGTGTCGCTGCTGCCGATGACCATGGCGACGTAGTCGCGCGCAGCCTCGTGTCCGGCCGCGATTGCGCGCATCACCGTGAGTTCCTCCGCGTGGCCCGCTGCCGGAACGAGGAGCGAGCGCTTGCCAGCCAGGCGCCAGTCGCCGCCCTCGTTCTCCAGGCGCAGCTCGGCCACGGCGACGCTCGCGGCCCAGTTCTTCGGCTGCATGAGCAGCACGCCTGCGATCGATGTGTCGGCCATCTGCCCGTGCGAATGGCCGTACACTATCAGATCGATGCCGGGCACCGCACGTGCGATCTCCGCGGCGACATTCTCACTGGGGAGCCGGGTGGCGATCGTGTCGTAGCTGGACGGCTCATTCAGTCCGGTGTGCACCACGACCACGATGATGTCGACGTGCTCGCGGTGCGCCGAGTCGACTTGCGCGCGCACGGCGGGTGCGATGGCTCCGATTGCGAGTCTGCCCGAGAGATTGTCGCGGTCCCAGGCGTTCGAGCCGGGAGTCGTCGCGCCGATCAGCGCGATCCGCACTCCCGCGCGCTCCACGATCACACGCCCGGGAAAGGGCGCCGGCCCAGCAGCCGCATCTGCGTTGGCGGCGAGCAGTGGAAAGTGTGCGCCCTTCGCCGATGAGTACAGGAATGGGAGCCCGTAATTGAACTCGTGGTTGCCCACCACTGCCGCGTCGTAGTGCATCACGTTCATCGCGGCGATCACCGGGTGCACCGCGAAGTGGGCTCGCCGCGCGGCTACATAGGTGAGCGGCGTGCCCTGAAGAAAATCGCCGGCATCGACGAGCACCACGCGTCCCGGAGCCGCTGCGCGCAGCGAATCCACGATCGTCGCCGCGCGCGCGAGTCCGCGTGTCGTGTCCGGGCGGTTCGCGAAGTAGTCCCATCCCGCGAGATGCCCGTGTACGTCCGTCGTCGCGGCAACGAACAGCGTCTGTTCATGTGGCGTGCGCGATCGAGCGCTCATTGCAGACGCCGCGGTTGCGAACGGCAGCAGAAGGAGTGCAGCACGCACGGAGAATCGCATCGGGAAAAGTTAGCCGAGCCGCAAAACCGGTGCGAGTGCGCGCACCGCCGTTGACCGCCGCCCGTGCGACACCCAACTTCGGTGCATGGGTTACACGATCGTGACGGCCCCCGCGCTTCTCAATCGCACCCGACCAGGTGATCATCCATCGGCAGAGAGCAGGCGATGCCGTCGCTGATCGTCGGCGTCGCCGGCGGCTCCGGTTCGGGAAAGTCCACCGTTGCACGCAAGGTGGCGGAGCGGCTGACGGACATATCCGTCGCGTCGGTGGGCATGGATGCATACTACCGCAGCCTGTCTCATCTCGCGTTCGACGAGCGGAAGCAGCTCAATTGGGACCATCCAGATGTGGTGGACATGGAGCTGTTGGGCGACCAGCTCGAGGCGCTCGCGAGCGGCGCGGCGATCGAGAAGCCGGTGTACGATTTCGTGGCGCACCTTCGCACGGCGCGTACCGAGCCGGTGTCGAGCGCCGATGTGGTGATCGTGGATGGCATTCTCCTGTTCTGGAATCCGCGTGTGCGTGCGCTGTGCGACATCAAGATCTTCGTGGATGTGGACGCCGACATTCGGCTCATACGCCGCATTCGTCGCGACATGCGGGTTCGCGGGAGGAACCTGAACGACATTCTCGACCAGTACCTCGCCACGGTGCGGCCCATGCATGAGGAGTTCGTTGA
>DATGDQ010000111.1:0-4460 GCA_035310785.1 Gemmatimonadaceae bacterium
CGCGTTCTGGTTTCTGTTCTTCACGCTGCTGCGCCTCACCTTTCTCGCCTACCACGGACGCGACACCGCGTCGCTCGCTGCGGGCGATCTTGTCGGGCTCCTCGTGCGCGGCGCGCGCATGGACGTATCCGCGGCGAGCTATCTCGCCTTGGGTCCAGTGCTCCTCCTCGCGGTCGCGCCGCTCGTGCCCGCGCGCGCGCTCGCGGCAGTGCTTCGCGCCTACACAGGTGCCGCGATCTTCATCACGGCGGTCCTCGCGTCCGTCGACGTCGAGCTGTTCTCGAAGTGGGGATCCCGCGTGGACGCATCACTGCTGCCGTATCTCCGCACGCCGCGCGAAGCGGCGGCGAGTGCGGAGTCCTCTCCGGTCGCGCTGCTCGCACTGCTGCTGGTCGCGCTCATCGCGCTTGGGGCATGGGCATACCACTTCGTCGTCGAGCGGCACATGGAGGAAGCGGAAGGCGGACGGCTGCAACGCACCGCGTTGCCGCTGCTGTTGTCGGGATCGCTCCTCCTCGTTCCGATTCGCGGCGGACTTCAATGGACGCCGCTCAATCCGAGCAGCACCTACTTCTCGCACAGCGATTTCGCGAATCAGGCTGGGCTCAACGTCGCCTGGAACTTTCTCCACTCGCTGACGATTCGCGACTATCGCACCATCAATCCGTACGCAGCCGCAATCCCGGCGGCCGAGGCGCGACAGCTCGTGGATAGCCTGCTGCACACGACGGACCGCACGACGCGCCACCTGCTGCGCGTTCCGCGGCCGAACATCATTCTCATCATCTGGGAGAGCGCCACCGCGAAAGTGGTGCAGCGCCTGGGCGGCGAACCGAACATCACGCCGTACTTCGATTCGCTCTCGCACACCGGTGTGCTGTTCGACGCGATCTACGCCTCCGGCAATCGGAGCTCGAAAGGCCTCGCCGCGATCCTCAGCGGATGGCCAGCGCAGAGCAGCGCTCCCATACTCAGCTCACCCGCGCGAGCCTCGAGACTGCCGGGGCTCGCCAAGGACCTGGGAAGCGCCGGCTACCATACGGCGTTCTACTACGGCGGCGAGCTCGAGTTCGCCGACTTCAAGTCGTACCTGGTTGCGCACGGTTTCGATCGCATCACCGGCGAGCAGGATTTCGATCGCAAGGATTGGAGCTCGAAGTGGGGCGCGCACGATCACGTCGTGCTTGCCCGCCTCCTGCACGATGCGAGCGCCATCCCGCGCCCATTCTTCACCACGATGTTCACGTTGAGCAGTCACGAGCCGTACGATGTGCCGATGGCGCCCGTCATCGATGGTACGAGCGAGGAGGTGCAATTCCTCAATGCGCACGTGTATGCGGACCGCAGCATCGGGAGATTCATCGAAGCTGCGTCGAGCAAGCCGTGGTGGGACAGCACGCTCGTCATCATCATCGCCGATCACGGACATCCCTTTCCGAGGCTGCCGGAGCCGACCGGCGAGTCCGCGTCGCAGCTGTACCACATTCCCATGCTCTGGCTGGGCGGCGCGCTCGCGGTGCACGATACGGTGATCGCCACGGTCGGCTCTCAGGTGGACGTCGCACCGACACTGCTCGCGCAACTCGGACTCGCGCACGCGAGCTATAGATGGGGGAAGAATCTGCTCGCGGCCGACGTACGGCCGTTCGCGTTCTTCTCGTATCTCGATGGCTTCGGGTGGGTGGACGCGCGGGGCCGCCTCGTCTACGGCTACAACACGCATCAGGTCATGCAGCGCACCCCAGGCGCGGATGTTCGGTCCATCCGCGCCGGGGAGGCCTATCAGCGTCTATCGTATCAGGATTTCCTCGGGCGGTGACGCGCCCTGTCGACGACCGCGTGGCGCGCTCGCCGGAGCTCCACTACTGAACGATCACCACGCCCGTATGCGAGGTCTCGAGAGAATCCTCGTAGTTGAACGTGCCCGCCTGCAGGAACGTCGTCGAGACCTTCTGGCCGAGCGTGATGGTGCTGCTGTTCGGGTTGCTGCCGGAGGGGATGTTTCCCGTAAAACGAATCACGTGCGAGGCGTCGCCGGAGGTGACTGTCCACGTCACGAGCGTATTCGTCTGCGCGTGGAGTGTCTCCGGGCTGAAGCCCGAATTCGTGACCGAGATGTCGGCCGTATGGGCGGGAGGAGTGGGTCCGGTGCTGCTCCCACCACACGCCCCGATCGCGATCGCGACCAACGGCAAAACAAGACGTACCCGCATGGAAACCCCTCCGAAATGAGAACGTTCGGCAATCATGAGTGACCGCCGTCTGGTGAGCATCGATTCCTCACATACCCCGTGGAGAGCGCAGCCGCGCATCCATCTCCCCGCATCACAAGCAAGAGCTCTGCCCGGCAAAGATGGCCGCTCGTTCCCCGATCTGTGGTGCGCCGCATCACGCATTCTATCGACGCTGATCCTGCTCGCGATGTCACCACTTTCCCTCCTCACGCAAGCGACCGTTCCGGCGCCTTCCAGTCACTTCACCCGGGATACTTCGGTCACCACCGTCGTCATCGATTCCTCGCGACCCATAGCCACCTTCTCGCCGTCCACCGCTCTGGGCGCCGGCGTGGATGGGCACGGCAGAGGCACACTCCGCGACATCTACACCGCCGAAAACATAGCCGCGATGCGCTCCGCCGGCCTCAACCGTCTGACATATCGCCTCCGCACGGAGCTCGGCATCGAAGCGTGGCACTGGAATCCACACGGCCGCTGGAGCGATTCCGCCCATTCCCGCGGCTATTGGACCTCCGACTCGGCCTCCACTCGCGAGATAAGGATTACGCACGGATATCGGCTTCCTCGTCGCGGCAACACGATCGATCAGGCGGACAACACCGGATACTCTCGACTTGATGACGGGGATACCGCCACGTTCTGGAAGAGCAATCCGTACCTCGATCCCGCCCTCGACCCGGACGATTCGGCGGCGCACCCTCAGTGGGTCATAACCGACCTGGGCTCCGCCGAGGGCGTGGACGAAATCCGAATCGCGTGGGCCCATCCCTTCGCCACGGACTTCCGGGTTCAATACTGGCGCGGCGACATCGTGAACGACATCGACGAGAGCCCCTCCGGCACATGGGTCACGTTCCCGCGCGGAGACATTCACGGGGCGACCGGCGGCGATGAGCTACTGTCGCTCGCCGATTCACCGGTCTCCACGCGATTCGTGCGATTGATCCTCGTCGCAAGCTCTCACACCGCCGCGCCCGGAACGCTCGATCCGCGCGACTCCGCTGGTTACGCGATCCGGGAGCTGTGGGTGGGTCGCCGCGTGGGGAATGAGCTCAGGGATGTGCTTCGCCACGGCACCTCACGGCAGACGCAGTCGCTCACCTACGCATCGTCCACCGATCCCTGGCATCGCGCGTCGGACATCGATCTCGACCTCGAGCAGCCCGGCTTCGACCGCGTTGCCAGGAGCGGCCTCACGAACGGTCAGCCGATGATGATTCCGGTGCCGGTGCTCTTCTCGACACCCGAGGATGGTGCGAACGAGCTTCGCTTTCTCGTGCATCGCGGCTACGCCTTCGATCGCGTGGAGCTGGGTGAGGAGCCCGACGGCCAGTACATCACGCCGGAGGACTACGCGGCATTCTATCTTCGGTGGTCGCATGCGCTGCGCGGCATCGCCGCAGGCGCCGCACTCGGAGGCCCGAGCTTTCAGAGCCCCGAGTCGCAGGTCATGATGGCGTGGCCCGAAGATTCGGCCGGCGCTCCGTGGATGACGCGATTTCTTTCCGTGCTCAGGCGGCGCGGCCGCCTCGCCGATTTCGAATTTCTGTCGTTCGAGTGGTATCCGTTCGACGACGTGTGCGCGCCGACGCCGCCCCAGCTCGCGTCCGCTCCCGGTCGACTTTCCGAGGCACTTCGCCGGCTCCACGAGCAGGGCGTTCCCCGCACGCTTCCGCTCATCGTCGCCGAATACGGCTACTCCGCGTTTGCGAGCCGTGCGGAGGTGGATGTGGAGGGGGCGCTCTATGATGCGGACCTGGTGGGGCATTTCCTGTCGATGGGGGGCGCGACCGCGTTCCTGTACGGATACGAGCCGACCTATCTGGACAGCGACGGGCGCTGTAACGCGTGGGGCAATAACACGCTCTTTCTCGCCACGAATCGACGGGCGATTCGGAATCCGGTCGCGGCGTTTCATGCCCTCCACTTGATCACGCACGAATGGCTCGAGCTCGGTCCCGCGCAACATCGGATGTACGCCGCGACGCCGTTCACTGCAGGCGAGCCCGATTCGCTGCTGTCCGCCTTTGCGGTGAAGCGTCCCGATGGCAGATGGAGCATCCTCCTCGTGAATCGCGATGACGCACGCTCGCGCAGGGTTCGTCTGCGCTTCGCCGACGATTCGGGCGCAGTCGAATTTGGGAGACTGCATGACGAATGGCTGTTCTCGCGCGCGCAATATCGATGGAACGCCGACGGCGAGAATGGACATCCAGGGCCGAA
>DATGDQ010000112.1:0-8172 GCA_035310785.1 Gemmatimonadaceae bacterium
AGCCACATTCCCCCGAGAAGTATCAGCGCCTCGAGCGGAAGCTCGATCGCGGGCACGTTCCACAACCCCAACCCAACCTTGGCGGCGTTGTCGTACAGCGGGAGATCGGGGCGATGCACGAGTAGATCGAGCACCCAGTGCGAGAACACCGCGAGGCCGACGATCAGGGATGCGCGTGCGGCCGCGGGACGCGCGATAAGCTGGTACGCAGCGCCGAACACGATCGACCATCCGATCGCGGTGAGGAGGCCGTGCGAGTACGGCATGTAGTAGAGATCGAGCGGGCTCGCCTTCGTGATGCCCGGAACGATGCGGACCTTCTCGACGCCGAGCAGGACGAACGGTGCCCAGAGGACATCGAGGAACTGAACGGCGATGAAGAGCACCCAGAGCGGGATGGTGCGATCCGCGCGTTTGGCCGCGAAGGCGGGGCCGTAGTGACCTACGAACATGTGGTGCTACCTACCACAATGGGACTCACAGTTCTACTCCAACTCGACCTATGCCAAAAAAAACCCGCTCGGCGATTTCACCAAGCGGGGTCTGCTTCACGTCTTGCCTACCGCACTACCACCGATAGTGCGCGAACGCCTTGTTCGCATCCGCCATGCGGTGCGTATCGTCCTTCTTCTTTACGCTGTTCCCCTCACCCTTGCTCGCCGCTATCACCTCGGCCGCCAGCTTCTCCGCCATGCTCTTCTCGCTGCGCTCGCGCGAGTACTGCATGAGCCACCGCATTCCCAACGCCGTCCGGCGCTCGGGCCGAACCTCGACGGGCACCTGATAGGTCGCGCCGCCAACACGCCGGCTCTTTACCTCGACCACCGGCTTGATGTTCTGCAGCGCCGCCTTGAACACGTTCACGCCCGGCTGTCCCGTGCGGGACTCGACGAGATCCATGGCGCTGTAGAAGATTCCCTCGGCCGTGGACTTCTTGCCCTCGAGCATCAGCGTGTTGATGAACTTCGAAACGGTCTGGCTATCGTAGCGGGCGTCGGGGAGAATCGTACGCTTCACCGCTTTAGAGCGACGGCTCACTTCTTACCTCCTGCAGGTGCGCCGGCCTTCGGCTTCTTCGTGCCGTACTTGGACCGACTCTGATTGCGGCCGTTCACGCCCGAGGCGTCCAACGTACCGCGCACGATATGATAACGGACGCCCGGCAAATCCTTCACGCGGCCGCCGCGAATGAGCACGATCGAGTGTTCCTGCAGGTTATGCCCCTCGCCCGGAATGTACGCCGTCACCTCGAAGCCATTCGTCAGACGCACGCGCGCAACCTTGCGGAGCGCGGAGTTCGGCTTCTTCGGGGTGGTCGTGTACACGCGCGTGCAGACACCGCGCTTCTGGGGATTCCCCTTCAGCGCCGGCGCCTTTTCCTTCTTTTCAACGTCCTGGCGACTGCGCCGGACGAGCTGATTGATAGTCGGCATAACCCTAGGTAATACGCGAAGATAGACGGTAGAGCCCTCAAAATTAGGCGGGCTCTCCGAGAGAGTCAAGCACAATCCCGAGCGCTCCGTGTGCCGGCGGTACTCCGCCAGCACACGGGCACCCTAATTCTTCGTCCTTCTACTACTCGTCCTCGTCGCCAAACGGCAGCAGCGAGCCGCCACCCGACACGTTTCCTACGCCACCCGTGAGCAGCGCCGCGAACGTCGCCTCCGGCAACGGCTCCGCGATCGGCTCCGGCGCCACGGGAATGTCGATCCCCTCGATGTCCACTTCCTGGTACCGGTACAGACCCGTACCCGCCGGAATGAGGTGACCGATGATGATGTTCTCCTTCAACCCGAGCAGATCGTCCTTCGCGCCGCGAATCGCAGCGTCGGTGAGCACGCGCGTCGTCTCCTGGAACGAGGCCGCCGAAATGAACGACTGCGTCGTGAGACTCGCCTTCGTGATGCCGAGCAGGAGCGGCTCGGAGGTGGCCGGACTCTCGTCGCCCTGCTTCGAGCGCTCGTTCGTATCCCGGAACACCGCCTTGTCCACGTGCTCGCCCTCGAGCATCTGAGTCTCCCCAGGCTCGAGCACCCGAACCTTCTGCAGCATCTGACGCACGATCACGCCGATGTGCTTGTCGTTGATCTTCACACCCTGCAGGCGATACACCTCCTGCACCTCGTTCAACAGATATTCCTGCACCGCCCGCGGTCCCTTGATCCGCAGAATGTCGTGCGGATTCACCGGTCCCTCGGACAGACGATCTCCCGCTCGCACGCGGTCGCCCTCGTGCACGCGCAGGTGCTTGCCCGCCGGCACCTCGTACAGCTGCGCCGGCTGCGTCTCATCCACGGCAAACACGCCGTCGCCAGTCTCCATCAGCGGCTGCACGAAGATCTCGCGCTTGCCGCGCTTGATCTCGCCGAAGCGCACGACGCCGTCGATCTCCGAGATCGTCGCCGGATCCTTCGGCCGGCGCGCCTCGAACAGCTCCGCCACGCGCGGCAGACCGCCCGTGATGTCGCGCGTCTTGTACGCCTCGCGGCCGATCTTCGCGAGAATGGTCCCCGCGCTCACGCGCGAGCCATCCTGCACGATCAGCTGCGCGCCAACCGGCACCACGAAGTCGCGCAGACGCTTCTCCTTCCCGCCCTTCTCCTGAATGATCTCGATGTGCGGGTGGAGCTTCTTCTCGCGATCCTCGATCACGACCCGCTGCCGCAGACCGGTGAGCTCATCGAGCTCCTCGGAGAGCGACTCCTCCTCGACGAGGTCGACGAAGCGAATCGTTCCTTCGACGTCCGCGATGATCGGCGTGGTATACGGATCCCACGTGAAGACCACTCCATCCTTCCTGATCTCCGCACCATCCTCCACCATGAGGAACGCGCCGAGCGGCACCTGGAATCGCGACACGATCGCCGCATTCTGTTCGGCACTCGCGCGGATCATGATGTCGCCCTCGTACGAGGTGACGATGCGCTGTCCCTCGGGGTTGGTCACGAACACCAACCGCTCGCCGTACTCCACCGTGCCCGCGACCTTCGACTTCCGCGCCGTCTGCTCCGCGATACGTGCCGCGGTGCCTCCGATGTGGAAGGTGCGAAGCGTCAGCTGCGTGCCCGGCTCGCCGATCGACTGCGCCGCGATGATGCCCACCGCCTCGCCGAGATCGACCATCGCCATCGTCGCGAGATTTCTGCCGTAGCACATCTGGCAGAGACCACGCTTCGCCTCGCACGTGAGCACCGAGCGAATCCGAACCGTCTCGATTCCCGAGTCCTCGATCGCACGCGACGTCTCCTCGTCGATCAGCTCGCCCGCCTCGACCAACAGCGTGCGGCGTCCCGACTCGTCGACCTCGTGCGGATCCTCGACATCCTCGGCGGCCACGTTGCCGACGATACGCTCCGAAAGAGGCTCGATCACATCTTCCCCTTCCTTCAGCGCGCCGACCTCGAGCCCGAGGATCGTACCGCAATCCTCCTCGGTGATCGTCACATCCTGCGCGACGTCCACCAGACGACGCGTGAGGTAGCCAGCGTCGGCCGTCTTGAGCGCCGTATCCGCCAATCCCTTTCGCGCGCCGTGTGTCGAGATGAAGTACTCGAGCACCGACAACCCTTCACGGAAATTCGACTTGATCGGGCTTTCGATGATCTCGCCGATTCCACCCGTCAGCTTCTTCTGCGGCTTCGCCATCAGTCCGCGCATTCCCGCCAGCTGGCGGATCTGGTCGCGGCTGCCTCGTGAGCCGGAATCGAACATCATGAACACGGGGTTGAAGCCGTTCTTCGACTCCCGCATCGCCTTCACCATCGCATCGGCAACGTCATTGTTGGCGTGCGTCCAGGTGTCGATCACCTTGTTGTAGCGCTCGCCGTTCGTGATGTTGCCGGTGTTGTACGCGCGCTGGAAACGCTCGACGCGCTCCTCGGCCTCCTCGAGCAGCGTCTCCTTCTCGTTCGGAATCTCGAGATCCTCGATACCGATCGACACGCCACCCATTGTCGCGTACCGGAAGCCGAACTCCTTGAGCCGGTCGAGGAACTGCACGGTGCTCGACAGCCCTTCCTGCCGGTACGCCTCGAACACCAGCTCGCCCAACACCTTCTTCTTCATCTCGCGGTTCTGATAGCCCAGTGCCGGCGGCACGATCGAGTTGAACACCACGCGTCCGATCGTCGTGTTCTCCCACCGCTTGCCCTGCGCATCGTCCACCAGGTACCGCACCGGCGTGTGGAACGTCGCCTTGTTGAGCGCGATCGCGACTTCCGCCTCCGCCACCGACGTCAACCGCGGCGCGTTCTTCACACGCACGTCGAAGTCCGCGGGTGCCTTCGTCAGGAAGTAGCAGCCCAGCACGATGTCCTGGCTCGGCTCCGCCACCGGACGTCCATCCGATGGCTTCAGAATGTTGTTCGACGACAGCATGAGCAGACGGCACTCGAGCTGCGCCTCGAACGACAGCGGCACGTGCACCGCCATCTGGTCACCGTCGAAGTCGGCGTTGAACGCCGCGCAGACGAGCGGGTGAATACGGATGGCCTTGCCTTCCACGAGCACGGGCTCGAACGCCTGGATGCCCAGGCGGTGGAGCGTCGGCGCGCGGTTGAGCATCACCGGATGGTCCTTGATGATCTCTTCCAGGATCTCGAAGACCTCCGGGCTCTCGCGCTCCACGATCTTCTTGGCGCGCTTCACCGTTTCGGCGATGCCCTTGTCGACCAGCTTGTGGATGATGAACGGCTTGAACAGCTCGAGCGCCATCGCCTTCGGAAGCCCGCACTGGTGCAGCTTGAGCTCCGGACCCACGACGATGACCGAGCGGCCCGAGTAGTCCACGCGCTTGCCGAGCAGGTTCTGACGGAACCGGCCCTGCTTGCCCTTCAGCATGTCCGACAGCGACTTGAGGGGACGCTTGCCACGGCCGCGGATCGCCTTGGAGCGGCGTCCGTTGTCGAACAGCGCGTCCACCGCTTCCTGCAGCATGCGCTTCTCGTTGCGCAGGATGACTTCCGGCGCCCGGTGCAGAATGAGCTTCTGCAGACGGTTGTTGCGGTTGATCACGCGGCGATACAGATCGTTCAGATCGGAGGTCGCGAACCGGCCGCCATCGAGCGGCACGAGCGGACGCAGGTCCGGCGGAATGACCGGGATCACGTCCAGGATCATCCATTCCGGCTTGTTGCGCACGCCGCCCGCATCACCCGACCCACGGAACGCATCGACGATCTTGAGCCGCTTTAGCATCTGCTTCTTGCGATGCTGCGACGTCTCCACCGCGACCTGCGTGCGCAGCTCCTCGGAGATCGTGTCGATGTCGAGCCGCTTGAGCAGCTCGCGAACCGCGGGCGCGCCGATGTCGGCCTTGAAGGCGTCGTCGTTCTCCGACCTCGCCTTCTCGCGCAGATTCAGGAATTCATCTTCGTCGAGGAGCTGGTTCGCTTCGACTTCCTGCGAGCCGGGCTCGATGACGACGTAGTTCGAGTAATAGATGATCTTCTCGAGATCACGCAGCGTGATGTCGAGCAGATTGCCCATGGGGCTGGGCAGCGTCTTGAAGAACCAGATGTGCGCGACGGGGACGGCGAGCTCGATGTGCCCCATGCGCTCGCGACGGACGCGCGACAGGGTCACCTCGACGCCGCAACGATCGCAGATCACGCCGCGATAGCGGATGCGCTTGTACTTCCCGCAATGGCATTCCCAGTCCTTGACGGGACCGAAGATGCGCTCGCAGAACAAGCCATCCTTCTCGGGCTTGAACGAGCGGTAGTTGATCGTCTCCGGCTTCGTGACCTCGCCCCATGACCACCAGTTGCGGAGCCCCTGCATCTCGTGGCGCTCGCGCTCCTTGGGGTCCTTGGGGCCGCGGATCTCTTCCGGAGAAGCGATGCGGATCTGAATGAAATCGAATGCCGAGCTTCTCTGCTCGCGCACACTGCGAAAGTCAATCATTTATCAATCCTCCCCGGTGCCGTTGCCATTCATCCCGTTCTCGCCTGTCGCGCCCAGGTGTACCCAGATTCCGAGCGCCTGCACCTCCTTCACGAGCACGTTGAACGACTCCGGAATCCCCGGCTCTGGCAGATTCTGGCCCTTCACGATCGCCTCGTACACGCGGCTTCGACCATTCACGTCGTCCGACTTGACGGTCAGGATCTCCTGCAGCGTGTGCGCAGCGCCATACGCCTCGAGCGCCCACACTTCCATTTCACCGAAACGCTGGCCGCCGAACTGCGCCTTTCCGGCGAGCGGCTGCTGCGTGACGAGCGAGTACGGCCCGATGCTCCGCGCATGGATCTTGTCGTCGACCAGGTGCGAGAGCTTCAGCATGTAGATCTCCCCAACGGTCACCGGGTTCGCGAAGCGCTCGCCCGTACGACCATCGCGCAGCCACACCTTGCCGGCGAGCGTGAGCCCGGCGAGCCGCATCAGCTCGACCGCCGCCGCATCCACATCCGCCTCCGACTTCGGTCCGAGCATCGCCGCGAGCGCCGGCAGCTCCTGCGACTGCAGGACATCCGCGCTCTCACGACTTTGATGCTTCTCGAGCTGCTTCAACGCATTCCGCAGCTCCGGCTTTCGAGCTTCCGGGAATTCGGCGTCCTCACCGAGCGCGTTGTGCAGCGTGATCTGCGCCTCCACCTCCGCATGCTCGCGATCGGCAAGCTCCTTCGCCGCCGCCGTGAGGAAATCGCGGAAGCGGAAGAAGATGTCGCGCGTCTCCTGCGACATCGTGCGTCCGCCCAGATCGTTCACCGTCGCGGCGTCGAGGTTCACGTGCGCGTCACCCACGCGCGCCGGCCTGATATCGTGCATGATCGTCTTGATGTCCGCATCCGTGATGCTCGGCGGAGACACGCTCAGCTCCAGCGCCGGCGCGGCCCACTTGAGCCCCGCCAAACGCATCATCATTCCGATCTCTCTCTCGTTCGCGCCCTGGAACACCGGCGTCTTGGCGTAGAATCCAAGCTGCTTCGCGCACCAGCCGAGGTGCGTCTCCAGGATCTGACCGACATTCATTCGGCTCGGTACGCCGAGCGGGTTCAACACGATGTCCACCGGGCGACCGTCCGGGAGGAACGGCATGTCCTCCTCGGGCACGATGCGCGCGACGATACCCTTGTTGCCGTGGCGGCCCGCCATCTTGTCACCCACCGATATCTTGCGCTTCTCGGCGAGATACACCTTCACGAGCTGGATCACGCCCGGGGGAAGCTCGTCGGGCTGCAGGATCTTGTCGATCCGCTCCTCCGCCTTCTCCTCGATGCGGGCCTTCTCCTGATTCGCAGCCTCGATGACCTCGCGGATGCGCTCGTTCATCTTCTTGCTCTCGACGCGGAACGTCTTCAGGTCGAGCGAGGAGATCTTCGTGTCGCGCAGCAGATCCGGCGTGAGCTTCGTTCCGGCCGGAATGGCTTCCTCCACCGTTCCCGACTTGAGCGCGAGCGTGACCGTCTGCCCCTCGAACATCTCCGCGAGCTCGGCATCGCGCACCTCGCTCACGCGCATCTTCTCATCGTTCTCGAGGCGGCGCACTTCACCGATCCGCTCTCCGCGATCCTTTTCGATCACCTGATCGTCGATGCGGGAGAAGATCTTGACGTCGATCACGACGCCTTCCATTCCCGGCGGCACCTTGAGCGACGAGTCCTTCACGTCCTTCGCTTTCTCGCCGAAGATCGCGGTGAGCAGCTTCTCTTCGGGAGAGAGCTCGGTCTCGCCCTTCGGCGTGATCTTGCCCACCAGAATGTCGCCCGGCTTGACGTGCGCGCCGATGCGAATGATGCCACGCTCGTCGAGATCGATCAGACTCTCCTCGGCGACGTTCGGAATCTCTCGCGTGATCTCTTCCTGGCCACGCTTCGTGTCGCGGACGTGCAGCTCCAGCTCCTGAATGTGGATCGACGAATACACGTCGTCCTTCACGAGCCGCTCCGAGAGCACGATCGCGTCCTCGAAGTTGTGTCCGTACCACGGCATGAAGGCGACGGTGACGTTGGAGCCGAGTGCGAGCTGCCCCATCTCGGTGCCTGCGCCGTCCGCCAGCACATCGCCCTCCTTCACGCGCTGGCCTAGCCGCACGAGGGGACGCTGGTTGATGGCCGTGTCCTGATTGGTGCGCCAGTACTTCTTGAGACGATACCTGTCGTTCTGCGTGAGGCGCGCGAGCGGACGGTCTCCCGAACGGCGCTCCTCCGTGCGATTGCGATCGGCGGGGCC
>DATGDQ010000113.1:0-5553 GCA_035310785.1 Gemmatimonadaceae bacterium
ATCTTCCTTTGACCGTTCACCGGTGCTTGGGACGTGCATCGGTTCGATTCGTGTCATTCGTGTCATTCGTGTACAGCAGTTCGCACCTGGACCACCCACCTATACCCTCACAAAACTCGCCGTCGGAGTCGCCGGCTTCGCGAAGAATCGCACCAGGATCGCACCCGCGAGAAAACCTCCCACGTGCGCCCACACGGCCACTCCGCCGTTCACATCGGTGTTCACGGCCGAGAGTTCCGGCAGGCCGGTCAGCAGCTGCTCACCGAACCAGAAGAGCAGCACGAGCACGGCCGGGATCGAGAAGAAGAAGATCGGCGGGAAGTACATCCGTATGCGCGCGCGCGGAAACAGGATGAGATATCCGCCGAGGATTCCCGAGATGGCGCCGGAGGCTCCGACGGTCGGGATCGCGGAGGTGGGATTGATCGCGATGTGCGACAGCGCGGCGACGACTCCGCAGACGAGATAGAACACGAGAAAGCGGATCGCTCCCATCCGGGACTCCACGCCCTTCCCGAACACCAGCAGGTATATCGAGTTGCCGATGATGTGCCCCCAGCCGCCGTGGAGGAAGATCGAGAGGAGTGGGGTCAGACGATTGATCGGATTGTTGTCCACGACGCACGCCATTCCAGGGCCGATCGGTACGGCAAAGCCGAGTGGCGCCCGGTGCGTGATCTCGCCTGGAACCATCCCGAGATCACAAACCGTAGCGGCCAGCACCTGAGGGTCGAAGCCGGCCTGTTGCACGAGGAGCCACACGGCCCACGTCACGGCAAGGAGCAGGTAGGTCATCACCGGCCAGCCGGCCGGCCGGATGTCGTCGCCCAGTGGGATCATGAGGTCCTATGCCGGAAAGGCGCGCTCAGCAGAAGTCGGCCGATGTCCTAAATCGGCCTTAGTAACATAGATAAGGTGCTGGACGCGCCGCCAACCTGCCAAAGTGGCCGAGTTCTGGGGCACCCCAATTGCTTGAACCATTCGTGCGTGAGCGGAATTGAGCATGTGGTAGAGCGAGAGCCACGGCTTCTTCGCCCACGCTTTCACACACAATTCGAGGCTTGCTATGGCCGAAAAGGTAATAGGAATCGATCTGGGCACGACCAACTCCGTGGTTGCAGTCATGGAGGGCGGCGATCCCGTCGTCATCCCGAACTCCGAGGGTGGTCGGGTCACTCCGTCCGTCGTCGCGTTCACCAAGGATGGCGAGCGGCTGGTCGGCCAGGTCGCAAAGCGGCAGGCTGTGACCAATCCACAGAACACAATCTTCTCGATCAAGCGCTTCATGGGCCGCAAGATCTCCGAGGTCAAGGAGGAGATTAAGCGCGTCCCCTACAAGGTCGTGTCCGGAGCGAACGACGTCGCGACGATCGAGGTAGCGGGCAAGCGTTATTCTCCGCCAGAGATCTCCGCCATGATTCTGCAGAAGATGAAGCAGACCGCGGAGGACTATCTCGGCCAGAAGGTCGAGAAGGCGGTCATTACGGTACCCGCATATTTCAACGATTCGCAGCGCCAGGCGACCAAGGATGCCGGTCGCATCGCTGGACTCGACGTGCTGCGCATCATCAATGAGCCGACAGCCGCCGCACTGGCGTATGGGCTCGACAAGAAGAAGGACGAAAAGGTCGCGGTGTTCGATCTTGGCGGCGGTACCTACGACATCTCCGTCCTCGAGCTCTACGATGTGGAGGGCTCGCGCCAGTTCGAGGTGAAGTCCACCAACGGTGATACGCACCTTGGCGGCGACGACTTCGACCAGCGTGTGATCGACTGGCTCGTCGCCGAGTTCAAGCGCGATCAGGGGATCGACCTCTCGAAGGATCCGATGGCGCTCCAGCGCCTGAAGGAAGCCGGCGAGAAGGCGAAGATGGAGCTGTCCGGCACGCAGCAGACCGACATCAATCTGCCGTTCATCACGGCCGATCAGAGCGGTCCGAAGCACCTGAACTATTCGCTGACGCGTGCGAAGTTCGAGCAGCTGGTGGACGACCTCATCCAGCGCACGATTCCGCCCATGCAGCAGGCGCTCAAGGATGCCGGCATCAAGCCCGAGGAGATCGACGAGGTCATTCTCGTCGGCGGCTCGACGCGCATTCCGAAGGTGCAGCAGATCGTGAAGGACTTCTTCAAGAAGGAGCCCCACAAGGGCGTCAATCCGGACGAAGTCGTCGCGATCGGCGCCGCGATCCAGGGTGCGGTGCTCACCGGCGAGCAGAAGGATGTACTGCTGCTCGACGTGAACCCGCTCTCGCTCGGGATCGAGACGCTGGGTGGCGTGACCACCGTACTTATTCCGCGGAACACGACCATCCCGACCAAGAAGTCCGAGGTGTTCTCGACGGCCGAGGACAACCAGACGACGGTCGAGATCCACGTCCTGCAGGGTGAGCGCGAGCTCGCCTCGGGCAACAAGACGATCGGCAAGTTCCAGCTCACCGGAATTCCGCCGGCACAGCGCGGCACGCCGCAGGTCGAGGTCACCTTCGACATCGATGCGAACGGCATCCTGCACGTGACCGCGAAGGACAAGGCGACCGGAAAGGAGCAGAAGATCCGGATCGAGGCGTCGAGCGGGCTCTCGGAGAGCGACATTCAGAAGATGGTCAAGGACGCCGAGGCGCACGCGGACGAGGACAAGAGCCGGCGCGAAGAAATCGACACGCGCAATCGTCTCGACAGCCTGACGTACGAGGTCGAGAAGAATGCGAAGGAGTGGTCGGATAAGCTGAGCGCCGACCTCAAGTCGCGGCTCGAGGGAGCGGTCGAGCGGGCCCGCAAGGCGCTCCGCGCGGACGACCTGAGCGAGATCCGGAGTGCACAGGAAGAGCTGAGCCGGGTGTACAGCGAGGCGGGTCAGTCGCTGTACGCGCAGGGCGAGCAGGAGGCGGGCACGACGGCCACCGATGAGGCGGCAACCGCCAGCGCCCATGCGAATCCGAAGGGCTCGGACAACGTCGTCGATGCGGACTATGAGATCGTCGACGAGGAAAAGAAGTAATTTGGGATGAGCACCCGCGCCGCCGGCAGCGAAACCTGCCGGCGGCGCGTGGTGTAGTATAGACAACTCTCTACACGGTCAGGATTTGCAATGGCGTCTCGATTTTCTACTCGGCTGACGATCGGCGTTGCTGCGATCGTCGCGTTCATTGGTGGATTGGTCGTTGCTGGTGGCTTCAATCTCACCCCCTTCGGTTACGCCCAGCAGGCGGGTGGCGGCGCGAGGCCACCGCAGGCTGCTGTCCAGCAGGTCACCGATGCGAGCAACGCGTTCGTCGCGATCGCCGAGCACGTGACGCCCGCCGTTGTCTCCATTCAGATGGAGCGACAGGCGCGCCCCGTCAGAGTGCCGCGCGGCGGACAACAGATTCCGCCCGGCATGGAGGATTTCTTCAAGCAATTCGACCCTCGGCAACAGCAGCAGCAGCCGATGGAGGGAAGCGGATCGGGCTTCCTCGTCACGCAGGATGGCTACATTCTCACGAACAATCACGTCGTCGCCGACGCCGACAAGCTCACGGTGACGCTGCTCGACAAGCGCGTGTTCAAGGCGAAGGTGATCGGTCGCGATCCGACGACGGACGTGGCGGTCATCAAGATCGACGGCACGGGCTTCCCCACGATCGACCTCGGCAACGACGAGTCCTCGAGGGTCGGTGAGTGGGTGCTCGCGGTCGGCAATCCGCTCGGCCTCGACTTCACGGTCACCGCGGGAATCATCAGCGCGAAGGGGCGCAGCGGACAGCTCCGCAACCTGTACGCGAGCCAGTACGCGATCGTCGACTACATTCAGACCGACGCGGCGATCAACCCCGGAAATTCGGGCGGACCGCTGGTCAACAGCCACGGTGACGTGATCGGCATCAACAGCGCGATCGCGAGCGGCACGGGCTACTACTCGGGGTATGGCTTCGCGATTCCGATCTCGCTCGCGAAGACCGTCATGAACGACCTCATCCAGTATGGCCGCGTGCGCCGCGCTATTCTCGGCGTCTCGATCAGCGATCTGCGTCCCGAAGATGCGCAGGCTGCTGGGCTCAAGGAAATCCGCGGCGCGCTGGTGGGCGGCGGAACGCCTGGCCAGACGAGCCCCGCGGAGCAGGCAGGAATCGAGGCCGGCGACGTCATCGTCGCGATCGACGGCGCTCCCGTGGACCGCGTCGCGCAGCTGCAGCGAATCATCCGGGTGCACAAGCCGGGTGAGACGGTGAACGTCGACGTGATGCGCTACGGCAAGAAGCACTCGTACAAGGTGAAGCTCGCAGAGGCGCCGACCGAGTCGCAGCTCGCGAACGCGGACGACGAGGGCGGCGACAGCAGCGACAGCGCTCCGGCGGCGAAGCCCGCGAGCTACGACAAGCTCGGAATCTCGGTCGAGCCCATGACCACGGACCGCGCGAGCCGGGCGGAGGTATCGGACGCGCAGCGCGGGCTGGTCGTGATGAGCGTGGATGCGCTCGGACCGTCGTACCAGAAGCTGTTCGCGGAATCGGATGTGATCGTCAAGGTGCTGAACCCGATGCCGCACGCGATCCGAACGGTGTCGGATCTCGACGCATCGATCTCGAAGCTGAAGAGTGGCGACGTCGTGAGCCTGCTGGTCTACAACACGCAGGCGAAACAATCGCGAGTGGTCAATCTGCGAATCGGCGGATAGCGCTCGGGAGAATGGCAGAAAAAACGCCCGGTGAGCGACCGCGCACCGGGCGTTTTCTCGTGCAGCTCGTCCCAGCGACGCGATTCATGTCGAACGTGACGCACGAGATCGCCCAACGCGCGCGCTCGACCGGCCGCGCGAGGTGGCCGCAGTCTGCGCGAGCGCGACCATCAGATCGGCCGCATCCGACCTAGTGAGCCCCTCGAATCGAGTGAGCGATTGCCAGCTTTCGAAGCGCAGCGCGTGGCCCAGCGCGGCAGCCAGATGCCTGCGCGCGTGGCCTTTGACTCCCCACCCCTTGACGAGCGCAGCGCGCACAGCATCAACGAACTCGCCCCAAGGTCGTACAACCGCCGCCAATGCCGGAATTCGCGGGGCGTCCTGCATCACGTGCGAGAGCATGTCTTCTCCGCGTTCGTAGTAAGCGTAGAACGCCAGGAGTGCCGCGCGTAAGCGATCGACCGGATCTTCGATGTCCGACCAGGTGGCAGGATTGGGGGGCGGCACCTTCTCGCTGAAATGCGCGAAGCACGCACCAAAGAGTGAGGACTCATCCGCGAAGTGGCGATACACGGTGAGCCGCTCGACGCCGGCGCGCTCGGCGATTGCTGAAATAGTCGTACGCGCGGGCCCGAGCTCTTCGTGCAAGGCGACCACGGCGTCGAGGATGCGGTGGCGGACTTCTGCGAGCCGCTCAGCTCGCTGTTTCAACTCGTATTTCCGTTTTTTCATTGCGTGAACATATCTGTTCTGCGAAAAGTTGACAACAATGCAGGACGGACTATATTGGAGAAGTTTCGGTGCACACGCTTGTGCACTGAATGTGAAACGGCGGTTGCGAAAATTAGAGACCGCGGAAGAATCATCTCGGGTCGCGGGGCATTTCGGGCTCATTG
>DATGDQ010000114.1:0-2558 GCA_035310785.1 Gemmatimonadaceae bacterium
AAGGGCTGGCTCCCGAACGCAAACCATCTTGGGGTAGCCGACGTCCAATCGCTGATACGAGGCGGAGATCATGCGGATTCGACCCCAAAGCATCGCTCACGCACTGCTCGGAATCACCTCGGGCGCGCTCTTGCCGTTGGCGTCGCCGGCCCCTGCGCAGTCGGCGGCCCGCCGCGGCTCGCTCCCCAAGCTGATTCCCATCGAAGCGCTGTACGAATCGCCGTCCATGCAGTGGGGCGGCATCTCTCCCGATGGCCATTGGCTCTCCTACATGAAGAGCTGGCACGGCCACCAGAACGTGTTCGTGCGCGCCATTGGCTCCCATAGGGAGCGCAATGTCACGCGCGACTCCGTGCGCTCGATCGGATCGTACTGGTGGTCGGGCGATGGGAAGCGGATCCTGTGGCTGCAGGATCGCGGCGGCGACGAGAACTATCACCTGTTTGCGAGCGACATCGCTGACACGACCGCCAACGTCCGCGACCTCACACCGTTCAAGAACGTCGAGGTCGAAGTGCTCGCGCTGCCGCGCGCGATGCCGGGGATCGCGATAATCACGTTGAACAAGCGCGATCCCGCGCTCGCGGATGCGTACCGCGTCGATCTCGCCACCGGGAGCTTGGAGCTCGCCGCCCAGAATCCGGGAACCTTCCTCGGCTACGTCGCCGACAGACAGAGTCGGGTGCGTGCTGCATACGCCGTCGACTCGGCTGGTCACTATCAGCTGTTCGCGCGCGGGACCGAGACGGCGCCATGGCGGTTGGTGAAGTCGTACTCCGTGGAGGACAAGATCACCCCCTTGCGATTCGCGGCTGATGGAAGCCTCTACATGATCAGCAACGAAGGCACCGATCTCTCGCGGTTGGTACTGGTCGACCTGTCGAATGGAGGCGAGGTAGTCGTCGACAGCGATCCTCTGAAGCAGGTCGACATCGATCAACCCTTGTTCGATGATCTGACGGGCGAGCTGCTGATGACGCGCTATGTCGGCGACACGGCTCGGGTGTACCCCAAGACTCCGGACATGAAGGCATTGCTCGACGCGACACGGCGTGCGGGTGGCGGTGTCGTGGAGATGGGAGGAGGAACGAACGACCGATCGCGGTGGGTCGTGACGCTCAATACCCCCACGCGGCCATCGATCACGTACCTCTACGCCAGAAAGCAAAATACACTGGCAAAGTTCTATGACCCGCGGCCACGACTCCGCAGCTATCGATTCGCCAGCAAGACTCCGATCTCCTTCCAGTCACGTGACGGACTGCGTATTCACGGCTACGTCACGCTGCCGCCGGGCCTGCCTGCGCGCGCTCTCCCACTGGTAGTGCTCGTGCACGGCGGTCCCTGGGGAGACCAGGACAAGTGGGAGTTCGAGTCGGACGTGCAGATGCTCGCGAACCGTGGCTACGAGGTGCTCCAGGTGAATTACCGCGGCACGACGGGGCTGGGAAAAAAGTTTGCGCGTGCAGCGAAGAAGCAGTTCGGCCGCGCGATGCATACGGATCTGCTGGATGGAGTCTCCTATCTCGCCCGCCGCGGAACGATCGACACCACGAAGGTGGCGATCATGGGGGGAAGCTATGGAGGATACGCCACGCTTGTCGGGCTGACGTTCACGCCCGACAAGTTCGCGTGCGGCGTGGATTACGCGGGAACGAGCAATCTCGTGACGCTGCTCGAGTCCTTTCCGCCGTCGTGGCGTCCGTTCCTTCCCCGGTCCTGGTATCCGTTCGTCGGTGACCCGCGCGACTCGAACGACCGGGCGGACATGCTCGCGCACTCGCCGCTCTTCCGCGCCGACTCCGCTCGCGCGCCTCTGCTGATCTTTCAGGGAGCCAACGATCCACGCGTGACGAAGGCGCAGGCGGATCAGATCGCAGTGGCGCTCCATCGCCGGCACATTCCCGTCACGTATCTTCTGGCCACCAACGAAGGGCACGGATTCGCGGAGAGCGAGACTGCACTCGCCGTCACGCGCGCGACCGAGCAATTCCTCGGCGCATGCCTCGGCGGCCGCGTCCAGGCTCATGTGACTCCAACGGTCACGCGCGCATTGGCCGCGATGCTGGTGAACGTGGACACTTTGCACGTCGGGCCATAGCTTCACTCGCATGTCCGAGCTCCAGGAGCGCTTGCAGGCGTCGCTCGGCGACGCCTTTCGCATCGAGCGCGAGCTGGGCGGCGGTGGCATGTCGCACGTGTTTCTGGCGCGCGAGACTGCGCTCGGCCGCCAGGTCGTGATCAAGGTGCTGCCGCCCGAGATGTCCGCGGCCGTCAACATCGAGCGCTTCCGGCGTGAGATCCAGCTCGCCGCCTCGCTGCAGCATCCGCACATCGTGCCGGTGCACACTGCGGCACAGGTCGGCGATCTGTTCTACTATACGATGCCTCTCGTGGAAGGAGAGTCGCTGCGCGCGAAGCTCGCGCGCGAGGGCGAGCTTCCGGTGAACGAGACCATCAAGATCCTGATGGACGTCGCGGATGGTCTTGCGTACGCCCACGCGCGCGGCGTCGTGCACCGCGACATCAAGCCCGACAACATCCTGATCTCCGGCCAG
>DATGDQ010000115.1:0-4678 GCA_035310785.1 Gemmatimonadaceae bacterium
GAGCGCGCCGGCTCGCGAACCTGCGGCGAACATTGCGTCGGGTAATGAAGCCGAGTCGGGGAAGATGGTGCGCCCATCGACGGATTCCGACAGCAGCGGGCCGCGCCACGCCACGTAGCTACCGAGATCGAACACCGTGAGCACGCGCACGGGGACTCCGAGCATAGCGAGTCGCACGATGAGCGGATCGGCCGAGATCCCCCCGGGCTCGGACAGCGTGAGCCCGGGAGCGACGTGTTCGGCGCGCCACGACGCTCCGAGAGATCGCGTCATTGCCGCGCCGCCCATGACGAATCTGCCAGTGACCACAGCGGCGAGCGCGAAGGTGAGCATGGCCGGAAAGCGACGATATGCTGCGGGGAGGGAGCCAAAGACGCGCTCGATCGCAATGACCACGAGGGGGACAATGACGAGCCACCACACGACGAGTCCCTTGACGTGGAGCGCGAACGCGACGAGTCCCGCGATCCAGAGCGCGCCGAACACGACTCGTTCGCGCCAGCCGAGCGCTCGCCATGCGACGAGCGCAAGTGCGCAAAGCAGAATCCCCATCGGCAACGCCGCGACGAATCCCGAACGGTACTCCGCCACGCGTGCGCTGAAGAGCGCATTCGGCGCGAAGTTGAGCCGAAAGACAGATGGCCAGTCGAGCGCATACGGTGAGAGCGCCATGCCCGCTACGATCGCGAGCGTGAGTGCTGTCGTGCGCCCGATGCTCGCATCTCGAACGAGGCACAACGACAGCGGGGCGGCCATCAGCAGAAAGAGGATGTGCGTGTTTGCGGCCAGAGCGGTGAGCAGGACGAGTGCGACGATCGGCCATCGCGACCGCGGCGCGTCGGTGGCGAACGCCATCATGGCCCATGCGAGCGGAACGAGCGTGAACAGCAGCGCCTGCGGACGGAGAAAGGAGGTCACGGACAGCATCATCAGGACATTGAGAATGCCCGCGAGCCAGCAGGTTGCACGCGATACGCCGAGTGTGCGCGCGGCGACGAACATGGCGGCGAACGAGCCAGCGAACACGACTCCGGTGAATGCGCGCAGGGCGAGCGCTCCGCCATGCGAGATGAGCGCATAGAACACGATGCTGGGGAGCCAGGAGTACGCGAAGTACGGCGCGCCGGGCCTCGTCCAGGCGAATGGCTCGCTGTGGGGGACGGCCCCGTGACTGAGGATCCAGCGGCCGACCGCGAGATGCATCGGCAGGTCGGCATCGGCGAGCGGCGCCGCCGCGCCGGCGATGACGAGCGCGGCGAGTGCCAGCGCGACGGATGTCGAGGGCATGCGGAGCTTCATGACCTTCTGGTAACCGTGTGAGATTACGTGGGGGAAGGCGTCTACGACGCTGAACTTGCGCCCTTTTGGCCTACGACGCACAGCCATCCCTTCTGACGGTCCTCGAATATCGAGACATCCGCGAATCCCGCTGCGAACAACAGATCGCGATGCTCATTTGGCGAGAGCAGCTTACCGCCGAGCACTCGCATCGCAAGCGCGTCTGCTCCGCCCATTCGCTGACCGCGGTACGCTTCCGCAATGATTGCGACGCGCCCCATCGGCCGTAGCACCCTGCGCACCTCACGGAGATCAGCCTCGAGGTTGGGCCAGTAATAGAGCGTCTCGACCGCAGTCACCAGATCGAACGTGTCGTCCGCGAAGGGAAGGTTCGAAACCGATCCGTGCCGGATGTCGACCTGTCCAGACTCGATCGCTGCGGAATTTGTCTGGCGCGCGACGGCGACGCTGGCCGTCGAGTAGTCGATCCCATGGACCTTTCCGTTCGGCGCGAGGAGCGCGAGCTGTTGAATGGTTCTCCCGCCGCCGCACCCGACATCTAGGCAGACACTCGCGGGATCCACCTGCAGGTGACTGAGTCCCCACGTCGTCAGTTTGTAGTGGCTCGAATTCATGTGGCGCGCGATGATCCGGCCGGGCAACCACGCCGGTCTTCGGAGTTGGCGCATGAGTACGAAGAGGATCAGCACTCCCGCGGCCCGCTCCAGCACGCTCGCAACTGCTGAAAGACTCATTGAGCTCACGGGGCTTGAGTAGTGAACCTTGCGGGGTGCCGGAATCCAACGATGCAGAGGCCGACGCCTAGTTCAACTACGAGCCATGCGCGGAGAAAGTTTGTCTCACAGTGGGGAGTACAGGTGAGACTCCCTTCAGCTAGGGAGCGGTCCCACGCCACTCTACCCACATATTGTCGTCGGTGATGATGTGGCCGCGTGCCATCCGACGCAGTACCGATTCGCGCGTCTCCAAGCCGTACGAGACCGGCGCCTGCCCCACCGAATGTCCAAGCGCGAGCAGGCTGTCCAGCTTTATCCGTGCCCGCGCCGTCGTATCATCGAAGACCGGGTGATGATCCTCATCGCGCATCCCGCGCAAGATCGCCTCCCAACGTGCGGAATCGAACTGCACGGGAGCGTCGCTCGCCGCAATGAAATTGAGACAGCGCATTCCGTACGGAAACACCGACAAAGCGGTCTTCATCGCATCCGGCGACCAGGTCGTGTTGAAATACAGAATGCCACTCGGAGCGAGATGCGCGCGCGCGAGCTGCATGAACTCGCTCGACAGCAGATTCGTAGAGTGCGCGCGCCAGTACCAGGTGGTGTTCATCACGATGGCGTCGAAGTGCTCATTCGGATGGTGCGCAAGCCACCTGCGACCATCATCGATCACGATCGAAACGCGAGGATCGGTGAGTGAGCCACGAACCTCGGGATATCGTGCGATGATCGGCAAGTAGCCGGCGTTGATCTCCACTGCCGTGAGGTGCGCGACGCCGGGCAACCGGAGCAGCGCGGTCGCCCATGCCCCCGTTCCGAGGCCGATCATGAGAATACGAGCAGGGTGCGGGTGCATGGCTCCCAACGCATATGCTCGCACCAACAGATTGTCGTCCCGTATGAGATTCGTTTCGATCATTCCGTCATACACGCCGCCGCCATAGACGTACTTGTCTGTCGTCACTGCGATGACGCCGCCTCGTGTTTCCACCACATCAGCGAACGGTGGCCGAGACGATGCTTGGTCCTTGTACAGCAATCGCTCGTACAGGTGGACGAAAAGAGCGTGGTGAAATGCGATCACACCGAGTGTGACCGCGGTCATCGCACCAAGAGTACTCACCGCGCGCGCGGCGCTCGCCATACCGGTCGTGCGCCGAGACAGCCGAAGCGCGCTCAGAGTGAGCGCTCCGCCGAGCACTGCTCCCATGAGCGCGAGAACGATTGAGATCGTTTCGATCGACCAGAGGTCGGACAGGACGAATCCCGTGAGCAGAGCGCCGAGCGACGACCCGATGATGTTGCCGAGGTAGAGATAGGACAGGCGGGCACCGACCGCGTTGTCGGGCGCGATTCCGAGATGGCTCACCACAGGCAACACCAGGCCCATGGCGAAGGCGGCGGCGGCGACCAGAAGAAATCCGATGGGCCATCCCCGATGTGCGGCCAACCACCCGAGCAGCGGAATCACCAGGTAGGCCGCAGTGGACGCGGCCAGCACGGCCACGCCCACCACTCGGCGTTGCCGGACCGCATCCGCAGATCGGGATGCGGTGACGAATCGACGACTGACGAACGCACCGAGCGCCAATCCCAACAGAAACATCGCCAGCACGCGACCGAAGACCCACGGCGCTCCGCCGCTCACGAAGGCGAATGCGCGATACCAGAGTATTTCGTATGAGAGTGACAGAAATCCGGAGACCGTCACAATCACGAGCGCGGCGATGAAGCTCATGTGGAAATCGGTGCCAAGGGGGCCGTCGATCGCGCGCGCCTGCGCTCGGCGGCATCTCTCAGAAGCGCGGTGAGAGCGACGACGGTGTTACAAGTCGCGGCCACCCAAACCGACCGTTGCAGGCCGAGGAACGGCAGAAGCACGGTGACACTCGCGATTGCGGCGAGCGCCGAGCCGCCCGTGTTCACGCAATAGAGCGTTCCGACGGACCACCCGACATTGCCCGAAAGTTTCACCGCGTACGTCACCAGCAAGGGCAACGTCGCACCCATCAACAGAGTCGGGGCGAGAAGTAGCAGAAACGTCACAACGGCTGTGGATCCGCGCCCCATACCCAGCGTGATATTTCCGATCGCGTGGTAGAACGGAATCGAGATCGCACCGAACGCCGCAACACTCAATTCGGCGGCACCAAACCATACGAGGTGCCGGCATCCCGGACGCTCCGAAATCCATCCACCCACGATGCTGCCGATCCCGAGTCCGAGAAGGAACGCCGTCACGAGGACGGTGACTGCCTCGGTGTTGATGCCGAAGATCGCGTACAGCACGCGCTCCCATGCGACTTGATAGATGAGTGCCGCGGCACCGGAAACGAAGAAGACGATGCTGAGCCAACCAAGCGTCGAGGCGTATGAGGCGGCGGGAGACTCCTCATCTCGAGTGAGGTCGCGCATCAGTTCAGCGACTCCATGTTGGTCGTCATGCTCATGGCGGCGAGCGATCTATTTCCTGGTGGTGATTACTCGTGCTCGAAACGGCGCGGACAATGGCGGCTTTCAACTCGGTTCCGCGATCGACCTTCCGATCATCCAATTGAACGATTGATGTGGCGTGCTCGCAAAATCGCGGTTGATTGACCCGCGCAATCAGGTCGCAATTCGCCTACGGAGCGCGACGACGGATCAATGAGTGAGGGAGA
>DATGDQ010000116.1:0-9960 GCA_035310785.1 Gemmatimonadaceae bacterium
CGGCCGCCCTCGCGGTCAAGAACGGCTGCGACCTCAACTGCGGCTGCACCTACAACGACCTAGTCGTCGCGGTGCGCGAGGGACTCATCACCGAGGCGGAAATTGATGTTTCGCTCCGCCGCCTGCTCACCACCAAATTCAAGCTGGGCCTGCTGGACTCGCCCGAACTTGTGCCGTGGTCCAAGACCTCGCCCGCCATCATCGATTGCGACCGGCACCGGCTGCTCGCGCGCCAGGCCGCGGTCGAGTCGATCGTGCTGCTCAAGAACGATCTCGCGACGCTGCCGCTCTCGCGCGCCCTGCGGTCGCTTGCCGTGATCGGCGCGCTCGCTGCCGACGCACGGAGCGCGATGGGCGCATCGTCAGCGGTCGGCCAGGCAAAGCAAACCGTATCGGTGCTCGAGGGGCTGCGCCGAGCGAACCCATCGATGCGCATTCGCTATGCTGCGGGCGCATTGCCCGAGGGCACAGACACCAGCGGCATTCCCGAGGCCGAAGCGCTCGTGCACGAGGTCGATGCCGTGGTCCTCGTGCTCGGCGAGAGCTCCGATCGCACCGGCGAGGCGGAGAGCCGCGCGGTGCTCGAGCTTCCCGTTGCGCAACTGCAGTTGGCGCAGCGCGTGAGTCGAGCGGCTCGCGGCAAGCCGATGGTGGTCGTGCTCATGAATGGCCGGCCGCTCGCGATTCCTTGGATCGCAGACAGCATCCCCGCGATCGTCGAGAGCTGGTATCTCGGATCCGAGCATGGCAACGCGCTCGCCGATATCCTCTTCGGCGCGTACTCGCCCTCGGGCAAGCTGCCGGTCACCTTCCCGCGCGCCACGGGACAGGTGCCGCTCTATCTCGCGCACACGAATACCGGTCGACCACACGATCCGTACGACAAGTACACGACCGGCTACGACGATCTCCCGGAGACGCCGCTCTATCCCTACGGCTTCGGCCTGAGCTATACCACCTTCCGCTACGGCAACGTCCATCTCTCGCACCTCATCGTGCCCACCGGAGACTCGCTCGGTGTGAGCGTGCCCGTGTCGAACGTCGGCGCACGAGACGCCGACGAGGTCGTGCAGCTGTATCTGCGCGACGACGTGGCGAGCGTGGCACGTCCGGTGAAGCAGCTCGTGCGCTTTCAGCGCGTGCACATCCGTGCGGGCGCGACCGACACGGTCACCTTCACTCTTCACGCAGCAGATCTCTCGTTCTACGATCTGCGGATGCGTCGCGTCGTCGAGCCGGGCGCGTTCACGCTCTACGCGGGCACCAACTCCGTGGATACGAAAAAGGCGCACTTCGTCGTGACCGGCGACACGCTGGTGCTCGAGCCGCCGACGCCCCGCATGCAATGAGGCGCAACGCGCTCGCCGCGCTCGGTGCCGCAGTGATTGCGGTGTGTCCAATCGCGCGCGCGCAGAGCGCGGGAATTCGCACGTACTGCAACCCGGTGGACATCGATTACAAGTACAACTTCGAGCAGCTGAACGAGGGAGTCTCCTATCGATCGGGTGCCGATCCCGTGATCGTGCGGCAGCACGGTGAATATTTTCTCTTCGAGACCATCGCCGGAGGCTACTGGCGATCGCGCGATCTCATCCACTGGGCGTTCGTGACACCCTCCCGCTGGCCGGTGGAGGACATCGTGGCACCGGCCGCCATCTCGGTGCGCGACACGATGTACCTCATGCAGGCGACCTTCGAGTCGCGCCCGATCTTCTTCTCCACCGCGCCGGAGACGGGCAGGCTCGAGTTCTACAACCGATGGATGCCGCCGCTGCCACGCGCGATGCCGATCGGCACTCCGCCACCGTGGCCTGCGGACTCGATTCCGCCTGGGCCGTGGGATCCGGCGATCTTCCACGATCCGGAGAGCGATCGCTGGTTCCTGTACTGGGGATCCTCGAACGAGTACCCCATCTACGGCATCGAGCTCGACAAGAGAAGGCGTCTCGTGTACGAGGGCGAGCCCACGCCGCTGCTCACGCTGCATCCCGAGCTGCACGGATGGGAGCGATTCGGGCGCAACCACAGCGACACCATCATCCACCCCTACGTCGAGGGCGCGTGGATGACGAAACACGACGGACGCTACTATCTGCAGTACGGCGCGCCGGGCACCGAGTACAACGTGTACGCGAACGGTACCTACGTCGGCGACAGTCCACTGGGCCCCTTCACCTATGCGCCGTACAATCCCGTGTCGTACCGGCCGGGCGGCTTCGCCACCGGCGCGGGGCACGGGAACACGTTCCAGGATGCGTACGGGAATTTCTGGAACACGGGCACGATGTGGATCGGCGCGAACTGGAAATTCGAGCGGCGCATCGTGATGTACGCAGCCGGCTTCGATCGCGACGGTGCCATGTTCGCCGACACTCGATTCGGGGACTTCCCGCATCGTGCACCCAGAGGAAGATGGAAGCGATCGGAGGAGCTGTTCACGGGGTGGATGCTTCTTTCCTATCGGAAGCCGGCGAGCGCGACATCTGCGCTCGACAGCTTTCCCGCATCCAACGTGACCGATGAGAATCCGCGCACGATCTGGGTGGCGAGATCGAGCTCGCCGCGCGAGGCGCTGACGATCGATCTGGGGCGCAGCGAACAGATTCGTGCGGTGCAGGTGAACTACGCCGACTACAAATCGCAGCGCTTCGTGAGCGACTCCACGATCTACACGCGCTTCCGGATCTCGACCTCGACCGACGGCCGCGCGTGGCGGCTCGCGGCGGATCTCTCGCGCGAGACGCGAGACCGGCCGAACGCGTACATCGAGCTACCGACTCCCGTTCACGCGCGCTTCGTTCGCTACGAGCACCTGCACGTGGGTGCCGCGACGCTCGCCATCAGCGACATCCGCGTATTCGGCAACGGCGGCGGCCCTCTGCCCGCCACGCCATCGGATCTCACCGTCGCGCGCGACACCGATGCGCGCAACGCCCGCATCTCCTGGTCGCCGGTGCCCGGTGTCGTGGGCTACAACGTTCGATGGGGCATTGCGCCCGACAAGCTGTACCAGACCTACCAGCGCTTCGCGGACGAGGGGTCTACCCTCGAGCTGCGAGCGCTCACGGTCGGGCAGCACTACTTCTTCGCGATCGAGAGCTTCAGCGAGAACGGGGTGTCGCCGCTGGGGAAAGTCGCGCGGATCGAGTGATCCCGCGCTGCGGGTGCGCCGAGCCTCAGAATCGAAACGCCACCTTGATACTCTCGCCGCCCGCCTTGTTCGCCGCCGTCTCGAGCGCCTTCCGGTACTCGCCGAGCGGAAACGTGTGCGTGAGCAGCTCCGCGATAGGCGCCGCCCCGCTCGCGATGAGTGCCGCCGCTTCGGCAAACGCGCCCTCGCTCGCGCCGCCGTGCACGGGGCCGCCGTAGCACAGCGACCCCCGCATCGTCAGCTCCTTGAGCCAGAGCGGCGTCCAGTCGATCCCGTTCATCGTGCTCGAGTTGCCGAGGAGCACGATCGTGCCGCCCGCACGCGTGACGCGCATCGCGTCGTCCATCCCGCGCGCTCCACCGATGCACACGAAGGTGCGGTCGAATCCGCCCACTCCAATCGGCTTCCCAATGATCGGCTTCAACAGCCGCGTGCCTCCCGCATCCGCCAGCGACTTCGTGTAGTCGCCGCGCGCGGGCACTACCTGCGTGGCGCCGAGTCGCGTCGCGTGCGCGCGCTGCGCATCGTAGCGCGCGAGGGCCGTCACGTGAGCGCCTGGCGCCAGCGCATGAATGGCGGCGATCGTCAGCAAACCGATCGATCCCGCTCCGATCACCAGCACGCGCTCGCCCGGCTCAGGTAAATTCGCGCGCACCGCGTGCACCGAGCACGCGAACGGCTCGATGAGCACCGCAGCCTCGTCGCTCATCGCGTCGGGCACGCGCACGAGCTGGTCCTCGTGCGCGACGAACTCCTCGCCCCAGCTGCCGCCCAGCCCACGGGTGGTGCCGATCAGCATTCCGGGCGCGATGTCGCCGTCGGTGAAGTGTGCGCAACGCGAGTGATGCCCGCTCTCGCACGCGCTGCACCGCACCGCGACCCCGCGCGGCTCGCAGCAGAGCAGCGGGTTTGCGGTCACGCGAGCGCCGACGCTCACCCTGGTCACGTCGCTCCCCATCGCGATCACCTCACCCACGTTCTCGTGACCGAGCACGAAGGGAAACGACGAGAAGGGAGACGTCGACGGGCTCGCGCCGAGCGAGATGACGTTGAGATCGCTGCCACAGATGCCGCCCAGCCGCGTGCGGATGCGCACCCAGCGCTCGCTCGGCAATGCCGGCTGCTCGACGTCCGCGTAGCGCGTGCACGCGAGCGCGCCGGTGTAGAAGCGCCGCGAGATCTTTCCGGCGGCGAGCGTTGCGAGGTAGGTCGGAATCGGTGCGGCGAAGCGGATCGCCTTCACACCGTCACACTCATGGGTGTCGCCACGCGCAGCGCGCCGGGAATGCACGAGATCTCGAGCGTCGATGACTTCGCGGTGTTGTATTCGCCATCCGTCTCGTAGGCCGGCGGGGACGCGAACTTCAGCGTGAACGACGACGCCTGCTCCGACAGCACGAGTGGATTGCGCACGTGTCTCCCGCTCGGCGCCGCCGCGAGCATGGAGATGCGCGTGAAGGGCGGCGCATCGAGAATGGAGATCGCGTCGAGCTTCCCGTCGTTGATCCGTGCGTCCGGCGCGATCTGAAACATGCCGCCGAAGTTGCGCCCGTTCGCGATGATGAGCATGAGGTGCGCGCGCGATCCGCGCGTCACCGCGGCCGTCGTGATGTCGATCGGCATCCCCTCGAACTTGAAGAGCTGGCGGAGCGCCGCGCCGAGGTACAGCAGGTCACCCGTGAGCATCGGGATGTTCTCGAGATCATCGAGCACCGCGATGTCGAAGCCGAATCCGGCCACGTTCAGAAAGTAGCGGTCCTCGATCTGGCCGACGTCCACCATCGTCTCCGATCCATCCGCCACCAGCCGGGCCGTGGCAGCGAGATCGCTCGCGGGCGCGCCAACCGTCTTCGCGAAGTCGTTGCCCGTGCCCGCCGCGAGGAGCGCGAGCCGGCAGTCGGCACCGGAAGACAGAATTGCGTTCGCGGCGTTGCTCCAGGTGCCATCGCCACCGCAGGCGACGATCGTCGTCGCCCCGTCGTGCAAGGCGAGCGCCGCGAGGCGCTTCTCGTCACCGGGACGCTCGGTGACTCGCACATCGCTGACGCCGATGGCGGCGAAGGTCCTGCGAATGTCAGGGAGTAAACGCGAACCCCGCCCCCTTCCGGAGGCGGGGTTCACGATCACCGTAATGCGATCGTTCATCGACGCGCGTAGGAGGCCAGCGTCTGGAGCGGGTGGAAAGTCTGAAGCCCGTTCTTCATCCACAGCTCGCGGAAGGGAGTGAAGTCGACATCCCAATCCTCGACCAACCCCGTCATCGCCTGCGAGTGAATCGTGATGCCACCGCGCTCCTCTTCGTTCTCCGAGAATTGCCCTGCCATCATGATCGTGGAGGTGTACGCCCCTTCCTCATCGTTCATGAACGCCTGGTAGCGATGATCGACGTTCGACCATTCGTGCTCGGTCACGCGCATGTCGACGATCGGCTCGCCGCGGTCCGTCGCATGAATCGTGATGTGGCCATCGCCACGCTCCCACGTGAGCGAGATGTCCTGCATGTAGTGCGGCAGGTGCCAGCGCTCGATCGCGTGCTCGCGCGACTCGCGCGTCGTCGTCGCCAGACGGAAGGGATAGAACGCGGAGCGGGGCATCGGCACGCCGGGCTCGACGCGCGGCGACACGAGGATCGAGAGAATCAGCTCGCCGTAGTCGCCCACCGGGCTGTCGTGAAAGTCGAACGCCATCACCGAGAGCACGCTCGAGCCGTGATGCGGCTCGATCGGCTGCAGCTCGGGCGGCAAGATCGCGCGCGCGTTCTCCGTCGGAAACTCGAAGAAGCCACCGATCGCGTCACGAAAGTGGTACTGCACCATGCCTTCAGAATTGCTCATACAAGTATTCCCTCATCACGAAGTACGCGGGCAAGGATGCTGACGCCCTCGTCGAGCTGTTCAGTGGTGTGCGATGACGACACCGACACGCGGAAGCGCGACCGGTGCTTGGCGACCGCGGGATAGATGATCGGCTGCAGGTAGAGCCCCGCCTTCAGCAGCTTGTGTCCAAGCTCGAAGATCCGGCGGTCGTTGCGGACCATGATCGGAAAGATCTGCGACGTCGAATCGCCCACGTCCACTCCTTCCTCCTCCAGCCGCCCTCGCATGTAGGCGACGTTCGACCACAGTCTGGTGCGCAGCTCGGGCTCCGCGATCTGGAGCTCCAGCGCCCTGAGCACGCCCGCCGCGACCACCGGCGACAGCGCGCAAGAGAACACGCGCGAGCGCGCGAACCCCTTCAGATAGTTGTACAGGTTCTGCGATCCGGCGACGTACCCGCCCTGTCCGCCGAGCGCCTTCGAGAAGGTGCCGATGTGAATGTCGACCTCGTCCTCGAGCCCGAATTTCTCCGCGACGCCGCGTCCATTCGCGCCGTACACGAACGCCGAGTGCGCCTCGTCGAGCAGAATGCGCGCGCCGTATCTCTTGGCGACGGCTACGAGCTCGGGAAGCGGGCACTCGTCGCCATCCATCGAGTAGACGCCCTCGATCGCCACCAGCTTCTTTCCCGTGGTCTGCTTCAGCTTCTTCTCGAGATCCGCCGGGTTGTTGTGGCGGAAGAAGCGCACGTTCGCCTTCGAGAGGATCGCGCCGTCGACGATGCTCGCGTGCGCGTTCTGGTCCGAGATCACCCAGTCGCCCGGCCGCATCAGGCCGGAGATCATCCCGACGTTGGTGCTGTAGCCGGTCGGGAAGACCATCACCGCTTCCTTTCTCTTGAAGCGGGCGAGCGCGTGTTCGAGCTCGTAGTGCACGTTCATCGTGCCGCTCAGGATCGGCGAGCCCGCCGCGCCAAGCCCGTACTTGTCCAGCGCCGCCTTCGCCGCCTCGATCACTTCGGGGCGATAGGATAGGCCCAGATAGTTGTAGGAGGATAGATTGACGAGCCGGACGTGCTCGTGGTGCAACCCTTCGGTGAGATCGACGGTGCCACTGGGTGGCGTCGACATCGCCTGCGCGAAGAGATAGTAGCCCTCCGGCACCGCGGAATTGAACCACTCGTTGTAAGGCTCGAGAATCGAAAACGGGTCGTCGCTCGACGAGTAGAAAAAACTGCTGTAATCGTAATCCAGTGGATTCATGCTCGTCCGCGCTTCGACTCGTGTTGCCATTGGTGACCTCCACATGAATGCCGACAGCTCATCGCCGTCCACCTCTCGCGCTCACAGACGAGCTCGCGGCACCGGACTCGCGCGCACGCTACGTAGCGGCATTTTCTTCTTCGTCTACTCGATCTTCACGCTCACGATATTCGATCTCGGGCAGCGACTCATCATCTGGCCCGCTGTGCTGCTGGTTCCAGTCAAGCGCCGGGCCATAGTCGGCCGCTGGCTTCGCTTCCTCGCCAAAATATCACTCTGGATCTCCCGCGTGGTCGGAGGCGTTCGCGTGACCACGTACGGTACGGCCCCTACGGAGAGCTGCCTTCTGGTGATGAACCACCAGTCGCTGCTCGACATCACCATCTCTGTTCACGCCGCCCAGGGACCTCAGGCGGTCATACCGACCCGCGAAAGATACGGCCACGGGATTCCGGGCATATCCTCCCTGACTAAACTCGGCCGCTTCCCCCTCGTGACGCAACAGCCGAGAGCGACCAAGGCCGAAGTTGCTGCCCTGCTGCAAGTGACGAAAGAGCTCGCCAACGGCGAAATCACCCTCATTATCTACCCCGAAGGGCACCGAACGACCGACGGAACCATCTTGCCCTTCATGCGTAGCGGGCTCAGGCTCATTTTGCAACGTGCCCAGCGCCCCGTTTACTACATCGTGTCCGACGGCCTCTGGCACGCACGTACGATCAAGGAAGCAATGCACTCCTTCGCCAACAGCGATGTCGACGTGGTGATTCGCGGTCCGCTTGCGCCGCCGAGCAGGGAGAACGTCGATGCGTTCATCGATGAGCTCCACGCGCGCATGACCGCGACGCTCGCCGAGATCCGCCACCAACCGCCCCAACCCGCTGCCGGTGAGCTCGAAACGTCCGCAGCTCACTGACCCCGCGCTCCGGATCGATCTCGCCGCCGGACTCGAGTACCCGCCCGGCCCCGACGCCACCGCCCTCGCCGCGATGCTCGCGCGATCGTTCGGCGAGGGCACCGTGGCCGTCATCCACTACGGCTCGCATGCTCAGCACTCCGATGCTCGCCGTGAAAGCGCGTTCGACTTCTTCATCATTGTGGACCGCTACCGCGACGCCTACGACTCTCTCGCTCGCACGGTCGGCACCAGATTCTCGCCGCGCACCGCGTCACTTCTCAATCACGTGCTGCCCCCAAACGTCATTGCGGTGACGGACGATACGCAGGTGCCGAGTCTCGCCGCAAAATGTGCCGTGCTGTCGCTCGTCGATCTCGAGCGTGAGTGCTCACGGCACGCGCGCGACCACTTCGTTCGCGGCCGTCTCTTTCAGTACGTGCAACTTGCCTGGAGTCGCGACACCGCCGCTCGCACGATGGTGACGAACGCGATCGTGGATGCACGCGTCGGCTCGTTCACCTGGGGGCTTGCCTCGCTGCCGCCGACGTTTGATGCGGAGCAGTACTTCCGCGCGCTGCTCGAACGATCGTTCTCGGGCGAGATTCGCCCCGAGCGCGGCGGCCGTATCGACGCCCTGCTCGGTGCGCAACGCGAGGTCGTGCTTCGCGTCTATGATGCTTTGCTTCAACAACTTGCACGTGAAAGGATACTCGAAAAGCGCGGAGATGTCTACCAGTTGACGAAGCCGGCAGGCGCGTTCCGGAAATTTCGTACGGACTGGTATTTCCGAAAAAGCAAAGTGCGCGCGACCGCGCGATGGGCGAAATACGTGGTGCTCTACGACGACTGGCTCGACTACGTCGTACGAAAGGTGGCGCGGCGTAGCGGAGTGGCGATCGAGCTCACCGCGCGCGAACGACGCTGGCCGCTCATCTTTCTCTGGCCGAAAGCGATTCAATATCTTCGTTCCCGTCCTCAACGCCGTCCCGATCAATAAATGTCGACTACGACCTGGGTCGCGCTCAGCCTGATGGCGCTCGCGATTCTCACGATGCCGATCTACGCCGTCGTTGCACGGCGGCGACCCGTGGACGCCGATGTCGCGCGCCGTCCCACGACGATCCTGCTCGGCACATGGGTGCGCGATTGGCTCATGTGGATCATCGGTCCGGTCGAGCGCAGGTTCGTTGAGTGGAAGCTGTCGCCGGACATCTTCAACTACATCGGCGGCGCCTTCGGCTTCTTCGCCGGCTTCGCCTACGCGAACAACGAGCTCGCGCTCGGCGGCTGGCTCATTCTGCTCGGCGGCCTGGCGGACATCTTCGACGGTCGCATCGCGCGCGCCCGGGGCATCGGCTCCAACTACGGCGAGTTCCTCGATTCGATGCTGGACCGATTCGCCGAGATGTTCGCATTCCTCGGCATCGCGCTCTACTTCGAGCCCACGTGGTGGGCGATGTCGGCGACGGTGCTCGCGAGCGGCGGCTCGATGATGGTGTCGTACGCGCGCGCGAAGGGCGAGGCGGTGGGAGTGGATTGCCGCGGCGGGATCATGCAGCGCGCGGAGCGGCTCGTGGTGCTCGCGGTGGCTTCGCTGATCGACACGCCGGTGACGGCGGCGCTCGGCTGGGTGCCGGGTGTGATCCTGCTGAGCGCAGTGACGCTGATCGGATTGGGATCGCTGGGGACGGCCGTGTACCGGACGATCTTCATTTGCAAGGCGCTCAGGCGGATGGAGATCGAGGCGGCCGCGAAGGCGCGTGCGGGGGCGACGCCGGTGACGGTGTAGGACTCACCCGCACCTGCCGGACAAGCCGTTGGGAAAGAGCGGTT
>DATGDQ010000117.1:0-4651 GCA_035310785.1 Gemmatimonadaceae bacterium
ATCGTCACGGAGGCGATGGACGAGGCGGGCGCCGAGCTCGTGGCGGAATATGCGGACTGCATCCAGATCGGCGCGCGAAACATGCAGAACTATTCCCTTCTGAAATTCGTGGGCACCCTCGGCAAGCCGGTCCTCCTCAAGCGGGGACTGGCCGCGACGATCAGTGATCTGTTGCTGAGCGCCGAGTACGTGTTGGCGAATGGGAACGACAACGTGATCCTGTGCGAGCGCGGCGTACGCACTTTCGATCCAGCGACTCGCAACATGTTCGATCTCACCGCGATTCCGATCGTGCAGCAGCTCTCGCATCTGCCCATCGTCGCCGACCCGAGCCACGGCACGGGCATTCGCGACAAGGTGCTCCCGATGGCGCGCGCGGCGGTTGCGGCCGGCGCGAACGGTGTTCTCGTGGAAGTGCACCCGAATCCGGAGCGCGCGCTGTCGGATGGGGCGCAATCGCTGTATCCGGAGCAGTTCGCGCAGCTCGTGGGTGAGCTGCGGGCCATTGCCGCGGCGATCGGGCGCACAATCGCTCCGGCGCCGCGAACCGCGGCGACGTTGGCGGGGTAGTATCTGGCATGACGAACCCAGCTCGCTTTCTTCTCGGCGCCTCGGCGCTTCTCGCAACGGTGCTCGGCACCGCACCGGTTGCAGCAGCCGCTCAGTCTGCCGACAGCACGCTCGATCGCGCCGTCACAGCATACGCGTCGGTCAGGACCGCGCGGATTGCGTTCACGCAGACGATCGACAACGCGCTCACGGGCTCCACGGCGAATTCGCGCGGCGAGCTGCAGCAACGGCGGCCTTCGCGTTTCTCGGTGAACTTCGATGAGCCGGCGGGCGACCGTATCGTGTCCGATGGCCATTACGTATGGGTGTATCTGCCGAGCACCAACCCCGGCCAGGTGATCCGCGCGAAGCTCGGTGCAGATGTGGGTGCTCCGGATTTCGCGGCGCAATTTCTGGAGGCGCCACGCAAGAGCTACACGGTGTCGGGCGGCTCTGCGGCGACGATCGATGGAGTGCCGACGCACTCGGTGGTGCTCGCGCCGAAGAGCGCGGACTCACCGTTCCAGAAGGTGACGCTGTGGGTGAACGACAGCGATGCGCTACTGCGGCGCGTGGAGACGGTGGATGGGAGCGGAGTGGTGCGGCGCATCACCGTCACGAAGTTCGGGAAAAATGCGCCGGTGGATGCGAATGCGTTCGTGTTTCACGTGCCGGCGGGCGTGAAGGTGTTCGACGGACCGGCGAGCTAGCTCTCCCCCAGCAGCCGCCTCAGCTCCTCCAACCTTCCTCGCTCAGTCCCCGCCTCCTCCGCCAGCGGGATCGCCTCCAGCGACAGCACCCGGTACACCTCGAGCACGTCGCGCATCTCCGCCAGCGCCGCCAGGTGCGCGCGCACGGTTTCCACATCGCCGCGAGCGACGGGCCCGGTGAGCGCCGCACTCGGCGCGACTGCGCGAGCATTCTCCACCGCCGCCGTGAGCAGAGTTCCGGCCACCCCGCTCGCGGCCTCCTCGCTCACCCCTGCGGATCTCAGCACGCGCGTGGCAAGCGCGAACAGCACGATCGGAAAGTTCGATACGAGCACCGCCGCTGCGTGGTAACGTGCCTTGGCGCCGTCCGGGATCTCGACCACGCGTGCTCCGATCGCGGCCGCCAGCTTCCTCGACACCGAGCGCGCTCGCGCATCACCATCGATGCCGATCCACGCGCGATGCAGCTGCTCCGCCGCGCGCGTTGGATCGGTGAGCGGAAGCAGCGGATGGAACGTGCCGCCCGAGTGACCTTGCGTTCGCAAGAGATCCAGCGTCGGGGGCTCCGCCGTTCCGCTCGCGTGCAGCACCACGGCCCCTTCCGCGAGACCAGCGGTGAGCAGATCGCGCAGCACACCTTCGAGCTCCGCATCGCGCACCGTCACGAGGACGACGGTCGCCCGCCCCAGCGATTCCGGCCACTCACCCCATGTGCTTCCCTCCGCCGGCCGTCGCCCATGCAGCCCCACGACGTCGATGCCCCCAATCTGCATCGCGTGCGCGAGTGCGCGCCCCGCCTTTCCCGCGCCGATGACGAACACCCGCGCGGTGGAGGTGGTCATGACGTGTGCGGGATGTCCTCGCGCTTCGCGGCCCGCCGCTCACCGGCGCGGCGCAGCAGATCGTTCTCCACCTGCGCTCCGCTCGAGAGCTCGAGCGCCGCCGCGATCACGCGATCATCGCTGAGTCGCCGTCTGAATTCCGCCTCGGGACCGAACGCATAGCGCGCGATCTCGAGCCCCAGCAGTCTGTCGACAACGGCGCTCGCGGAATCGAAGTGCGCGCGATCGAGCTTGATGCCCTTCGCGACGACGCGCCTCCACAGCTGCTGGCGCAGCGAGTCCGTCACCTGAAAGTCGGGCGACCGTACGGCATGTGCTGCCTTCACTGCCAGCGCGCTCTCGGTGAGCGCATCGCGGAACTTCGGAACGTCCGCGCCGATCATGCGCCAGAAGCTGCGCGTGCCGTTCATCGAGTCCGATGACGCCACGAGCAGATCCGGCGTGATCCCGCCTCCACCATACACGACTCGCCCGTCATCGGTCTTGAACGGCTCGCGCTTCGACAGCGGAAGCTCCGCCCCGCTGTCCGGCGTCACCGTGGCAGAAGCAGGAGCGCTGGCATCATCGTCGTCGTCCTCCGCGGGCAACTTCGGCGGCGGCTTCTGGATGCTCCGCCCCGATGGCGTGAACCACCGCGCCGTCGTCAGCTTCAGCGCGCTCGCGCTGTCCACGAGCGGGAACACGGATTGCGCGCTCCCCTTCCCGTAGCTCGTCGAGCCCACGAGCACCGCTCGATCATGATCCTGCAGCGCTCCCGCGACGATCTCCGATGCGCTCGCGCTGTGCTCGTCCACGAGCATCACGAGCTTGAGATCCGGCCACTTCTGCTTCGCCCCGTCCGCGAACGACTGCGCGGCGTCGCGCCCGCGCACCGAGACGATTGGCTGCCCGGAATCCAGGAACAGATCCGCGACCTCGATGCCCTGCTCGAGCAGCCCACCAGGGTTGGCGCGCAGGTCGAACAGCAGCGTCTTCATTCCCTGCCCACGCAATTTCTCCACCGCCTGCTGCACCTCGGCCGCGCTCGAATCACTGAAGATCGTGAGGTCGATGTAGCCCACCCCATCGCTGATCATCGACGCGTGTCGCACCGAGTGCACACGAATCTCGCCGCGCGCGAGCGTGAACGGCATTCGCGCGGCGACGCCGGGCCGCTCGACGAGCAGCGTCACCTGCGAGCCGTTCTTCCCTCGCAGGAATGCACGCGCATCGTCCGGCGACCATCCCTCCGTCGACTTGCCATCGATCGCGACGATACGATCGCCCGGCTGAATCCCGGCGCGCTCCGCCGGCGTGCCCGGCAGCGGCGCGACGATCGTGATCCAGCCGTCGCGCACATCGATCTGGATGCCAATGCCGGCATAATGTCCGGTCGTGCTCTCGGTGAGCGAGCGAAGCTTCTCCGGCGTGAGGTAGCCGGAGTGCGGATCGTGGAGCTCGCGCACCAATCCCTCCGCCGCCCTGCGAAAGAGATCACCCTCGGAAATCGAGTCGACGTAATCGTTCTCGACGCGCGCCCGCACCTGTTCGAACAGCCGCGCGCGCTCGTACGAGCCGCTGCCGCGATGCAGTCCGCGCTGCAGCAGCCAGCCTCCGAGGACGAGCGCCAGCGTCAGCGCCGTGATCGCGATGAAGGCGCGCGCGCGCAGTCGTTCGGCGCTGGACTCCGAGAGCCCGGTATCAGGCGTGTGCTGCATTGCGCATCGGGAAGACATCGGGAATGCTGCCGCTCAGAGTGGCGAGCACGCGCTCGTGCACCTCGTGCTCCGTGCCCGCGGCGTTCACGCTTGCGATCGGACCGCACTCTGGATGCGCGGCCTGCCACGATGGCGACGCACAGTCGTTGAAGGCGCGCTCCACGAGCTCGTGGAACCAGTGCCCCGCGCTCTCGATCCGGTCGGCGCCTCCGCGCGCGATGACGCGCGCGTCGCGCTCGGCGGTTGGAAGCGTGAGCAGTATCGTGAGATCCGGCACGAGCCCCGCCGTCGCCAGCCGGTTCGCCGCGCGCACCTCCTCGAACGGCAGCCCGCGTCCCATCACCTGATAGGCGTATGTCGACAGAAAGAATCTGTCGGCGAGCACGAGATCGCCGCGCTCGAGCGCCGGCTTCACCACCTCGGCGATCAGCTGCGCGCGCGAGGTCATGAACAGGAGCGCCTCCGCACGCGCACTGATCGTACGACCGGGCTCGAGGAGCATGCGGCGAAGCTCGTTGCCGAGGGCGGTGCCCCCCGGCTCGCGAACACCGGTGAACGGCAGCTGCTGCGCGGAGAGCCAGTCGCACAGGAGCCGAAGCTGCGTGGTCTTTCCCGCACCTTCGGGCCCTTCGAACACGACCAACCGTCCGCGCGTCACGGTCACGCCAGTGTGATGATCGAGCTGGTCGCGCCCTTCTTGATGCCGTCGAGAATCCATTCGTTCACTCGCGCCATCACCTTCTCGAAATTCTCCTGGGACGCCACCACGTTCTGATAGACCGTCTTCCCCTGCACCTGTCCGAGCAGCGCATCGAGCTTGTTCTCCATCTCCTCGGTCTGCTGCTCGCCGCGC
>DATGDQ010000118.1:0-1564 GCA_035310785.1 Gemmatimonadaceae bacterium
CGCATCTCATCGTACTGCTTTCGCTTCTCGGGGTCGCTGAGGACGTTGTTCGCCTCGGAGATCTCCTTGAATCGATCGGCGGCCTTGGGATCGCTCTTGTTCGCGTCGGGATGATTCTTCTTGGCGAGACGGCGGTATGCCTTCTTGATCTCATCCTGCGTCGCGGACGCAGGCACCCCGAGGACCTGATAATAGTCCTTGCTTTGGGCCATTCGGGTTAGTGCCTCGTCATCCGTTCCACTGCTTCACGACCACGCGAGCAGGCCGCAGCAGCTGACCGTTGTACCGATATCCCTGCTGGAACACCCGAGACACGAGATGGTCATCCTCGCGGGACAGCGCGGGCTCGGTGGACACGGCCTCGTGCAACGCGGGGTCGAAGGCCTGATCGACGGGATCGATCAGCTCGAGGCCCGCGGCCGAGAGCGCTTTCATGAGCTTCTTGTTCACGACCTCGATCCCCTGGTGAATCGTTCGCGCATCCACCGTATCGGGATCCTGGGCCGTGACGCGCTGCAAGTCGTCGAGCGAATCGATCAGCGACTTGACCAGCTCGCCCTGCGCACGCGTGCCGGCCTCCTGGCGTTCGCGTATCGTGCGTTTCCGGTAATTATCGTATTCCGCGGCAAGGCGGAGGTAGCGATCGCGCTGTTCGTCGGCCTCGCGCTGCGCGTCGGGAGCTGCCGCGGATGTGTTCGTGGTATCATCGCCGACCATGCCGTCCGCGGCGTCGTCGCTCGAAGCCGCGGGGCCATTCGGCGGATCGAATTCATCCCTCACGTGACCCATCCTGTGTTGTGGACGACGCGGAAAGTGTCTTCACAGCGTCATGCCGTAATTTCCGACCTTTTGCCCGATGGGGCAACGGCAATCTGCTCGCTCGCGTGGCTAGGGCGATGCCAGTTCGCGCCGAATCTGATCCAGTGCCGCTTGCGTCGCGCGCAATCGTATCTCTTCGCGATCGCCCACGTACACGCGGCCGAGCGTTTTCGTCTCGCCGAAGCCTGCGACGGCGATCCAGACCATGCCGACCGGCTTTTCGGGAGTGCCGCCGTCTGGTCCTGCAATGCCCGTGATCCCGATCCCGATGTCGGTCGCCAGCACCCTCGCGCACCCCTCGGCCATCTCGCGCGCCACCTGTTCGCTCACGGCGCCGTGCTCTCGGAGCGATACGTCGCGAACGGCCAGGAGTTTCGTCTTGACGGCGTTGTCGTAGGCGACGACACCGCCCCGATAGACGTCGCTCGATCCGGGAATCGCCGTGATGCGTGCCCCAAGCAGCCCGCCGGTGCAGCTCTCGGCCGTCGCGATCGTGAGGCCGCGTCGGCGACACATCGCGAGCACGAGCTCGGCGAGGTCGTCCTCGCCCTCGCCGTAAACGAACGCACCTACGACGTCTCGCAGCTTCTGCGCTGCCGCATCGAGCGCGAGCGACGCGACGTTCGTCGGGAGCTCGGTCGACGTCAGCCGCAGATCGGCGCCCGCCCATCCGGGAAGAAACGCGAGCGGCAATCCGTCGACGCCGCGCGCGAGATCGCCGAGGCGCTCCGCAAGCGCGGACTCT
>DATGDQ010000119.1:0-1807 GCA_035310785.1 Gemmatimonadaceae bacterium
GAGCGGTGTGAACGCGAGCATCCGCCGCTGTACGAGATCGGCGCCGGACACGTCTCGAGGTGCCATCTCGCCGTGGAGCCCGAACGACGAACGACGCCGCACATTCCGCTGGCCGCGCGCGCGCGGGCAGGCACGTGACGCTCGGCGCTTCGGCCGATGCGCCGCTGCTCTCCGTGCGTGATCTCACCAAGCACTTCGCGATCACGGGTGGCGTGATGCGCCGCGTCATCGGCGCGGTGCGCGCCGTGGATGGAATTTCGTTCGATGTCGCCGCGGGCGAGACGCTCGGGCTCGTGGGCGAATCCGGCTGCGGAAAGACGACTGCGGGGCGGGCAATTCTGCGCCTCATCGAGCCCACCTCCGGCGAAATCCTCTTCAAGGGAACGGACGTGCGGGCGCTGGGTAAGGAGCCGCTTCGCAAGCTCCGGCGACAGATGCAGATCGTCTTTCAGGATCCGTTCAGCTCACTCAATCCGCGGATGACCGTGGGCGCATCCGTGCGCGAGGGGCTCACGATTCACAAGCTCGCCGAGGGAAGCGCGGCCGATGCCCGGGTGCGCCAGTTGCTCGAGGAGGTGGGGCTGCGCGCGGAGCACGCGACCCGCTATCCGCACGAGTTCTCGGGAGGACAGCGCCAGCGCGTCGGGATTGCGCGCGCGCTGGCCGTGGAGCCGAATTTCATCGTGTGCGACGAGCCGGTCTCCGCTCTCGACGTGTCCGTCCAGGCGCAGGTGATCAACCTGCTGCAGGATCTGCAGCGGACGCACGGGCTGGCCTATCTGTTCATCGCGCACGACCTGTCGGTGGTGGAGCACATCGCCGATCGCGTCGCCGTCATGTACCTCGGCCGTATCGTCGAGCTCGCAAACGCGGATGATCTGTACGCGCTGCCGCTCATGCCGTACACGCAGGCGCTTCTCTCCGCGATTCCAGTTCCGGATCCGGTAGCCAGGCGAGAGCGCATCGTGCTTCGCGGCGATGTGCCCTCCCCGGCGAATCCGCCGGCTGGATGCCCGTTCCATCCGCGATGCCAGCACCCGCAAAAGGACGCGGCCTGCTCCGTGATCCAACCACCGCTCGAGCTCAAGGAGCCGAATCATTGGGCGGCGTGTATCAAGCAGCTTCCCACGCGCATCACGTGGGGGGAGCAGCAGACTGCGGGCGCCACCAGGCCACCGGAACGCATCGTGCCGATTCGCACCAACGCGTGACAATCTCCATTCTCGTCCAGCCCTAGCGCAGGAGCATCGTGTCCGCTGCCGTAGACATCCTGACGACCGCCACCGACCGTCCACCAGCGCTCGACGATACCGCGCTGTTCGGCCACCCGCGTGGACTGGGCCTTCTGTTCCTCACGGAGATGTGGGAGCGCTTCTCGTACTACGGGATGCGGGCCATTCTCATTCTGTATCTGGTGCAGGCGCTCCACTGGAATACGGCGCGTGCCGCCAATCTGTACGGAACGTACACGATGCTCGTGTTCCTCACGCCACTGATCGGCGGCTATCTCGCGGATCGCTTCATCGGGACGAGGCGCTCGCTGGTGATCGGCGGGCTCATCATCGCGTCCGGGCACTTCTGCCTAGCCGTCAACTCGATGACGATGTTCTACGTCGGTCTGACGCTCATCATCATCGGCACCGGCTTCTTCAAGCCGAACGTGTCGACGATGGTCGGCCAGATCTACGCCGACGGGGACACACGTCGCGATGCGGGATTCACGATCTTCTACATCGGCATCAACACCGGCGCATTTCTCGGGGGACTCGTCTGCGGTTTCCTCGCCGACCAAACGCGCTTCGGCGAT
>DATGDQ010000120.1:0-16739 GCA_035310785.1 Gemmatimonadaceae bacterium
GATGATGTGGTGGCCGAGTCGGTGTCGCAGCCGCGTTTCTACATGACGCTGCTTTCGGCGTTCGCGGTGGTCGCGATCGTGCTCGCCTCCATCGGGATCTACGGCGTGATCGCGTACCTGGTGGGACAGCGGTCGCGCGAAATCGGCATACGGATCGCGCTCGGCGCGTCACCGTCGCGCGTGATGCGGATGGTCGTGAGCGAAGGTGTGACCATGGTCGCCGTGGGCCTCGGGATCGGCGTCGTGGGCGCGATCGCGCTGACGCAGCTCATGCGCGCACTGCTGTTCAACACGAAGTCGACTGATCCGATGACGTACGTGCTGGTCACCCTCGTGCTGGCGGCGGTGGCGATGCTGGCGTCCTCCGTGCCGGCGCTCCGCGCGGCGAACGTGGATCCGGCGCTCGCAATGCGGGCGGAGTAGCATCGAGTCGGAGGCGACGACGTCTCGTACATCGTTGCCGCATACGTATCGCCAGACGACGTACTACGCCGATTTCGTGCGTCCACTACGTCGCGCGACGTAGCGTGCCGACAATCGAGATCGAATACCCTCGGAATGCGCGATCCGTGCACCGCACGGCGGCGCTTCACGTCTTTCCGAGGGGGCTCCATGAATCGGCTCATGATTGCAGTGCTTGCGTGCATTACCGTCGCTGCGTGCAGCGACAGTCTTGCACCGACGACGCCCGACGTAGGCGGCCAGTGGTTGTACCGCGTCCAGGGTTTGTCCGACGGCGGGCAGGTGCGCTGCTCGATGACGATCGAGGATACGCTGTTTCTCGGTAAGTCCGCGTCCAAAGTGGCCGGAAGGTACTCCGGAGGCACGATCATCTGCGGCGGTGCAGACGCCGAATCCATCAACCTCGTGACGGGATCCGTCGTAAACGGCACCCTCGATCCGATGGTGAAGGGTAGTCAGGACGTGGCGTTCGATCTCGACGGATCCTCGTGGCATCAGGCCGGCGTGCTGATCGGAGACCGAATGAGCGGAACGCTCTCCGTCGATCACGTCTTCGCCGGAAAGCTCGGCCATCTCGTCCTGACGGGGACGTGGACTGCGCAGCGAACGAGCATCTCTGCGCACAAGCCCCCGCCGAACTGATCGTCGCGTCTGGTGCTTCGCCTCGCCTTGCGAAGCGGGCACGTCGCCAATTCGCAAGGCGTCCGCCAGCGCGACCCGGATGGCGTGCTATTCGTGGTGCACGTCGCGGCGCCTCGTTGCAGACGATCGATGACGCGCCGCAGGGAGAGTCTTCCACCCTGAGAGGATGCTCGCCGCTATTGAGTCCGCCGCCGTCCTCGGCATCGAGGCCTACGATGTCACCGTCGAGGTGGACGCCGCGCAGGGGCTGCCCCAGTGGACGATTGTCGGTCTGCCCGTTGGCGCGGTAAAGGAGAGTCGCGAGCGCGTGGGTGCGGCGCTGGTGAACTCGGGATTCATCGTTCCTCCAAAGCGATTCACGATCAACCTCGCGCCGGCGGATCGTCGCAAGGACGGAACGGCCTTCGATCTTCCGATCGCGCTCGGAATTCTTGTCGCCACAGGGCAGCTGCGCGCAGACGCGGTGGAGAAGATCGTTGCGGTGGGCGAGCTCGGGCTCGACGGCACGTTGCGCGCAATGCGTGGCGCGCTTCCGGTTTCGCGGCGCGTTGCGCAGCGCGGCGCAGGCGCGCGCACACTCGTGCTTCCGCCCGCGAACGTGACGGAGGCTGCGCTCGTGGGCGACACGGCACTCGCCGCGCCCGCGTCGCTGCGCGATCTCGTGGCGGCGTTGAGGCGTGCCGAGCTCGCACGCGCGGAACCGGCGATCACGCGCCCGCCCCACGCGCGCGAATTGCTCGACTTCGCTGATGTGGCTGGGCAGGGCACCGCCAAGCGCGCGCTGGAGATCGCCGCCGCCGGTGGACACAACGTGATCCTGGTCGGGCCCCCCGGCGCCGGCAAGACGATGCTCGCGCGACGGTTGCCGGGCATCCTGCCCGCGCTCACCGAGTCGGAAGCGCTCGATGTGACGGCGATTCACTCCGTGGCGGGCGTGCTCGCGCCGGGAGATCCGCGCATCGTCGCCCGCCCGTTTCGCGCCCCGCATCACACGATATCGGATGCGGGATTGATCGGTGGCGGCAATCCGCCGCGACCCGGCGAAATGAGTCTCGCTCATCACGGCATTTTGTTCCTCGATGAGCTCCTGGAGTTCCGGCGGCACGTGGTCGAGTCGCTGCGCCAACCCATGGAGGACGGTCGCGTCGTGATCGCGCGCGCGGCGATCGCCGTCGCGTTTCCCGCGCGCTTCACGCTCGTGGGCGCGATGAATCCGTGCCCGTGCGGAAACGCCGGCGACGGCGCGCGCGCCTGCAGCTGTGCCGCCTCCGACATCGCGAAATATCGCGCTCGGCTCTCGGGGCCCATGCGCGACCGGGTCGACATGCACGTACCCGTTGGCGCACTCGCGCTCGCGACGCTCGCGTCGAGCGGACCGAGTGAGCGCTCTGAGTCCATTCGCGAGCGCGTGGAGCGTGCGCGCGCGCGGCAGCTCGCGCGCTACGCCGGGAGTGGCGAGAGCCTGGTGAACGCGCACGTTTCCGCGCGCACGCTGCAGTCCTTGGGCAATCTGTCCAGCGACGCGCGGGCGCTGCTGGCGACGTCGGCCGAGCGGCTGGGACTCACGGCACGCGGCTATCATCGCGTGCTGCGAGTGAGCCGCACCATTGCGGACCTCGACGGTGAGGCGGGCGTCGTGCCGGCGCACGTCGCCGAGGCCTTTCGCTACCGGGCTCCGGGGCCGATTGCGCCGGCGCATTTCGCTTGAAGCGCCGCGGTGGATGGGATCGCTGCATGGCGCGGCGCCAACCTTTGCGCTCGCGCCCGCTGCGCTCCACATTCACGGTCGGGACGCGCGAGCTCTCTCCTCGCGACCGTCGCCGATCACAAGCCCCAGGAGTATCGCATGCTGTCGATCCCTCGCTCGCTCCGTGCCCTGTCGATCCTTCTCGTCGCGTCACCGCTCGCCGCGCAGGTGACGGTCATCAAGGCTGGGAGGCTCGTCGACACCGAGCACGGAACCGTCGCCACGAATCAGATCGTCATCATCCGCGACGGGAAGATCGAAGACGTCGGGACATCGCTCGCGATTCCCTCGGGTGCGAAGGTGATCGACCTCTCGGGGATGACGGTGCTGCCGGGACTCATCGACAGCCACACGCACGAGGCGGACGGCGTGCTTCCCGACTACAACGGCGACCCACGCTCGGTGCTCTTTCACACGTCGTCGGAGATCGCTCTCGCCGCGATCCCGAACCTGAAGTCCACCCTGTATGCAGGCTTCACCACCGTACGCGACCTCGGCACCTATCGTGCGCTCAACGACGTCGCGCTGCGCGATGCGGTTGCGCGCGGCGTGATTCCGGGCCCGCGCATGTACGTCGCTGGCGCCTACATCACGATTACGGGTGGCGCCGGCGCGATGACTGGTGTGTCACCCGACGTGCAGCTTCCGTGGGACATGCGCTTCGGAGAGGCGAACAGTCCGGACGAGGTGCGACAGAAGGTGCGCCTGCTCGTGGCGCAGGGCGTGAACGTCATCAAGGTGCTCTCGTCCGGAGCAGTGCTCACGCACGGCAGCAACACGAAGTCGCAGGAATTCACGCCCGCGGAGCTCACCGCAGCCGTCGAAGAGGCGCACTCGTTCGGACTCAAGGTTGCTGCGCATGCGCACAGCGCGGAAGGAATCAAGAACGCGGTGCGCGCCGGCGTCGCTTCGATCGAGCACGGCACGTACCTGGACGATGAGGGCATTCGCCTGATGAAGGAGCACGGCACGTTCCTGTCGGCCACACTCGACGTGCACGACTGCATCACGAGCTCACCCACCACGCCCGCGGATTTCCTCGAGCACAATCGTGGAATTGCCGAGACCCACTACAGTGGATTCAGGAAGGCGGTGCAGGCGGGAGTGAAGATCGCGTTCTCCACGGACGTGCCCGTGTGTCCGTACGCGAATGCGGGAAAGGAATTCGCCTACATGGTGAAGAACGGAATGACACCAATGCAGGCGATTCAGGCCGCCACGATGGGCGGGGCGGAGCTGATCGGCGTGCTCGACAAGGTGGGCTCGATCAGGAAGGGAAAGTTCGCCGACATCATTGCCGTGCCAGGCGACCCGACGAAGGATGTCACGCAACTCGAGCGCGTGCCGTTCGTGATGAAGGAGGGCAAGGTGTTCAAGTCACCGGATGCCTTGCCGACGACCACGAATTGATGGACGCTTGGCCGCCTGCCTCCTATCGTCGAAAGATGAAGTACACCGCGCCCGCCATGCACAGCGCCGCCCATAGATAGTTCAGCTTCACCGGCTCTCGCATGTACAGAGCGGCAAAGGGCACGAATACCGAGAGCGTGATCACCTCCTGCAGGATCTTGAGCTGCCCCAGCTCGAGCTGCGTGCTCCCGATTCTGTTCGCGGGCACCTGCAGCATGTATTCGAACAACGCGATACCCCAGCTCACCAGGATCGCGATGTACACGGGCCTGTCGTGCAGATTCTTCAAGTGTGCGTACCAGGCGAACGTCATGAACAGGTTGGAGCCTATGAGCAGCAGCGTAGTCTGGACGATTACTGGCATGAATCTGGAAATGAGAGGAAGCCGAACACCCGCGTGCGAGCGGGTAATATAGGGCAGCCGTTCTCGTCGACTCGCGATCGCGCTGCCACGTCGTCAACCCTCGAGCCTCTCCGTGCCGGTTCGCACCATCGCTCGCTCCACCCGTGCCGCGCGCACGATTCGTCTTCCGTTGCTCGCGCTTCTCGTGGCCACCGCAGCCGCGGCGTCGCGCTTCGCGCATAGTCCCGTGCTGGTTGTTCCCGGTACCGTGCGCGATTCGCTCAACAGCGTCTGGACAGAGGCCAACCTGCACTGGAACGAGATCGCCGATCAGAACACGCTCACGCAGGCGCTCGGAACCGGCAAGCCGACGCAAAAGGAGTATCTCGGCTGCCTCATCGGGGACACGGACGGCGACACCGTTCACGTGATCGGATGGATCCCTGCACAGGACATGAAGCGCTTTCAGTTCGCGGTGACCGGGAACTGCGACAACGTACCCGGCTCGATCGGCACCTTCCACACGCATCCGTATCGCGCGGGACCTGCCGGTGAAGCGCTCAAGGAGCCGGGATTGTCCCCGCAGGATCTCGGCACGTTCTCGAGCGGCACCGACCGCGTGCTCATCGTCGTGTGGGACGTCGACTCGCTCGATGTGGCGCTGCGCGCGTCCGACGGACGCATCGTGCACCCCGCACCGCTCCTGCCGCGCTGACACTTCCCACGCAGTCCCGCACGGCTACGTTTCGCCTATGAGCTCCACGAGCGTTCTTGCGTCTTCTCTCACCGCGCAGCGGCGCGAGCGGGAGCTCATCGAGTGGCTGGAGGCACAGGACTCCCTCCTGCTCGGGTTCAGCGGCGGCGTCGACTCCGCCTATCTGGCCTGTGTCTCCATCGACGCCGTCGGACCGGCGCGCTTTCTCGCCGTGATCGGGCGCAGCGCGTCCTATCCGGCCGAGCAATGGCAGACCGCGCGCGACGTCGCCGCGCGAGCAGGAATCGAGGTGCTCGAAGTGGATACGCACGAGATGGAGGATCCGCGATACGTCGCCAATCCCACGAATCGCTGCTACTTCTGCAAGTCCGAGCTCTGGTCGGTGCTGGAGCGTGTGCGCGCCGACCGTGGCATCGCGACGATCATCGACGGCACGAATGCGGACGATCTCTCGGATCATCGTCCCGGGACGAAGGCCGCCGCAGAGCACGGAATTCGCTCGCCGCTCGCGGAGCTGGGATTCACGAAGGGTGAGATCCGCGAGCTGTCACGCGCGCGCGGAATCCCTACGTGGTCGCAGCCGTCGTCGCCCTGCCTGTCCTCGCGACTTCCCTACGGAACACCCGTGACGGTGCGCCGCCTGTCCGCGGTGGAGCGCGCCGAGCGTGCGCTGCGCGAGCTGGGAGTGGCTGGGAATCTTCGCGTGCGCCATCACGGCGACACGGGGCGCGTCGAGATGGATCTCTCGGAGCTCGAGCGCTGGAACCGCCACGATCGCGCCGTGGCGTTGTGCGATGCGGTGCGCGGCGCGGGATTCGAGAACGTCGTGCTCGATCCACGGGGCTACCGCTCCGGATCGCTGAACGTTCGTGCCGGCGTCATCACCGATCGCGGAGACAGTGCGCCTCTTCCTGGCTCTTGAGCTGGATCCGCAGGAGCGACGGGCAATTCGCCAGGCGACCGCGTCGATGAGAAAGGCCGCCTCTCAAGCCAACTGGGTTGCCGAGGACAATCTTCATCTGTCGATCAAGTTCTTCGGCGAGCTCCCCGAGCGCGCGCCGGCGGAGCTTGCGGCCGCCTTGGCATCCGTCGGAGCGGCGCACCAGCCATTCGACCTTCGAATGAGCGGGCTCGGCGCTTTTCCAAACCTTCGGGCGCCTCGTGTCGTATGGATGGGCGTGAAACACGACCCGCGACTGGAGCTCATGCACCACGACGTGGAGGCGACCTGCGCCGCGAACGGCTATCCGCTGGACGCCCGCACCTTTCGCCCGCACATCACGCTCGCGCGCGTGCGCGGCACCCTGCCGCTCGCCAACGCCCGCGCGCTTGCGCTCGCCGCGCGCGCAGTGGTGTATAAGGGTGTGCAACAGGTGAGCGCCCTCGCGCTGATCGAGAGTGCACCCGGGCCGCGCGGTCCGCGGTACGTGAGGGTTGCGTCGATTCCATTGGGAGGTGGGTGAGTCATGGGTGGATGCTTCAAGTCGATCGGATGTCTCGTGGTGGCGGCCGTGATCGCCGTCGGCGGCTGGTTCACGCGCGACGTGTGGACACCGCTCGTTCGACACTACATGCATCCGGTCGCCACCGCTCCGGCGCATCCGCCGGGCACGTGGCAGCCCGCGACGCCGGAGGGCGCCGCGCGCGCGAAGGCTGCGATCGAGCGGCTGGCGTCGCGCAACGGTCCGGTGTACGCAAACGTCGACGCCGCCGATCTCACCGCATTCATCATCCAGCAGCTCTCCCATCAGCTGCCGCCCTCGGCGCGCAACGTGGAGGCGATGGTGAGCGGCGACCAGCTGCTCGTCCGCTGCTCGGTGAATCCGAGCGATCTCGGTGATCTCTCGCAGCTCGGGCCGCTCGCCCAGATGCTCGGCGACCGGGAAGACGTGCAGTTCGGCGGCACGCTCGACATCGTGAAGCTCGGGCTCGGTGAATACCACGTGCAGTCGTTCCGCATCCACGACCTGAGCATTCCGCATGCGATGATTCCGCGGCTGATCAGGAGCTACTCGAAGGGCGCGCGTCCGCCGGGGGTCGCCGACGACGCGCTGCCGCTCATCACGCCCGTGCACATCGGGGACGTGCGCATCAAGAACGGAGAGGTCACGCTGTACAAGGTCGTTCGGTGAGCCCGAGAGTTCTGGTCGCCGACGATGAAAAGGGGATCCGCGCCGCGCTCGGCCAGCTGCTCGAGTACGACGGCTACGAGGTGCGCTCCGTCGCGAACGCGGTGGACGCGATCGCGGAATACGACAAGTGGCATCCGGATCTCGTCTTCATGGATGTGAAGATGGGTGGCATCGACGGACTGGAGGCACTGAAGCAGATCCGTGAGAAGGACCCGTCGGCGATCGTGGTGATGATCAGCGGGCACGGCACCATCCAGACCGCGGTCGAGGCGACGCAGCTTGGGGCGTACGACTTTCTCGAGAAGCCGCTCGACACCGATCGCATCCAGGTCACGCTGCGCAACGCGCTCCAGCACGTGGTGCTGCGCGAAGAGAACAGCCGCCTTCGCGCGAGCATCGAGTCACGCTACGAGATCGTCGGCAAATCGTTCGCGGTGCGCTCGCTCATCGAGAAGATCGAGCGCGTTGCCGCGACGCCGGCGCGCGTGCTCATCACGGGAGAGAACGGAACCGGCAAAGAGCTGGTCGGGCGCGCGCTGCACCGGCTCTCTGCCCGCGCGTCGAAGCCGTTCGTGGAGGTGAACTGCGCGGCGATCCCGAGTGAGCTGATCGAGAGCGAGCTCTTTGGGCACATCAAAGGCTCGTTCACGGGCGCCATCGCCGATCGAACCGGAAAATTCGAGCAGGCGAATGGCGGCACGCTGTTTCTCGACGAGATCGGGGACATGAGCCCCTCCGCACAGGCCAAGGTTCTGCGCGTGCTCGAGGACGGAGTCGTGAATCGCATCGGCAGCTCGAAGCCGATCTCGGTGGATGTGCGCGTGATCGCCGCCACGAACAAGGCGCTCGAATCCGAGATCGCCGAGGGCAAGTTTCGCGAGGACCTGTACTACCGTCTCAACGTGGTGCCGATTGTCGTCCCTCCGCTGCGCGATCGCCGCGAGGACATCCCGCTGCTCGTGCATCACTTCGCGGGCATTCTTTCGGAGGGCGAGGGAATGCCGCCGCGCACGTTCAGTGAGGATGCGGTGGAGCGCCTCGCCGCCTTCGACTGGCCCGGCAACGTGCGTGAGCTCAAGAACACCGTCGAGCGCATTCTGATTCTGTCGAGTGGTCCGCGGGTCGGCGCAGCGGATGTCGACCGTCTGCTCGGCCAGCGCGCCGCGGACAACGCGAGCCTCGGCTCCCTCGCCGAATGCAAGACGTTCGAGGAGTTCAAGGAGGCGGCCGAGCGGGCCTTTCTCCTCACCAAGCTGCGGGAAACAGACTGGAACGTCTCAGAAACTGCGCGCCTGCTCGACATGCCGCGCTCGAATCTCTACAAGAAGATCGAGCGGTATGCGCTGACGCGCGAGCACGCCTAGAGGACTCCAATGGCCGGCACTGATTGGGACAAGGAGATGAAGAAGATCGACAAGCAGCTCGAGTCGATCTCCGACGATGCGCTGATCTCGACGTCCGGTGCGAAGGTGCCGGCCGAGAAGGCGCGAGTGGCAGAGGTGAAGCGCACGACGTCGACGTTCGGCGTGTTCGCGCGGCTCGTGCTGGCGGTCGCTCTCGGGGTGGCGATGCTCTTCTGGCCGTACAGCGTGCGCTGCGGACCGGGACTGTTCGCGTACCTTTTCTCGAGCTTCATGGTCGGCGTCGCGGGGGTGTGGAGCGCCGTGTGGGCCTGGCGCCACCGCGCGGCGCAGGCGCACGTCCTCGCGCTGCTGCTGGTGGTGTGGGGGCTCGTACTGGCAGGACTCGAGATTCTGCCTCGCGTGGGATACGCGCTTCCCACGGCGACGCATCCCGCAACGTGGATGTGCCCCTGACGCCTATATTACTGCATGAAAACATTCCGGAACTTCATCGCGGGCGCCTGGGTCGAGCCCTCCACCGGCGAGTACTTCGACAACATCAATCCCGCGGACACCACTGACCTCATCGGCCGCTTTCCGCTTTCGGCCGCAGCGGATGTCGAGCGCGCGGTGGCATCCGCGAAACGTGGTTTCGAGCGCTGGAGACGCACGCCGGCCCCCGCTCGCGGTGACATTCTGCGCAAGGCCGGTGACCTGCTGGTCGCACGCAAGGAAGAGATCGCGCAGCTGATGACGCGGGAAATGGGGAAGCCGCTCACGGAAACGCGCGGCGACGTTCAGGAGGGGATCGACACCGCGTACTATGCGGCCACCGAGGGCCGCCGACTCTTCGGGCACACGGTGCCCAGCGAGCTGCGCTCCAAGTGGGCAATGAGCTTCCGTCGTCCGATCGGGATCTGCGGCATCATCACGCCGTTCAACTTCCCGCTCGCGATTCCCACCTGGAAGATTTTTCCTGCGCTGCTCTGCGGTAACGCGGTCATCTTCAAGCCGGCCGAGGATGTGCCGCACACGGGAACGGTGTTCGTCGAGATCCTGCTCGAGGCCGGACTGCCGCCCGATGTCGTGCAGCTGCTTCACGGAGCGGGCGAGGTCGTGGGTGCGGCGATCGTGTCGCATCCGGACATTCCGGCGATCTCGTTCACCGGCTCGACGGATGTGGGCTCGATCGTGGGTGAAACGTGCGGCAGGATGCACAAGCGGCTTTCGCTCGAGATGGGTGGCAAGAACGCGATGATCGTGCTCGACGACGCGGACCCCGAGCTCGCGCTCGAGGGCGTACTGTGGGGAGCGTTCGGGACCACGGGCCAGCGCTGCACCGCCACGAGCCGCCTGATCCTCCAGTCGAAGATTCACGATCGCGTGCTCGGCGAGCTCGTCGACCGCGCGAAGGCGATGAAGCTCGGCGACGGCCGCAAGAAGGGGACGGATGTCGGTCCGCTGATCAACGATGCGTCGCGCAAGAAAGTGGAGCGGTACGTCGACATCGGGCAGGCGCAGAATGCGGACTTGCTGTGCGGCGGAAAGCGCGCGACCGGCAATGGGCTCGAAAAGGGCTATTTCTTCGAGCCGACGGTGTTCGCGCGCGTCGAGGCAGGCTCGCGACTGGAACAGGAGGAGATATTTGGACCGATCCTTTCGGTCATTCGCGTCGACAGCGTCGACGAGGCGTTCGCCGTGAACAACGATGTGAGGTACGGACTATCGTCGTCGTTGTACACGCGGGACGTTAATGTCGCCTTTCGCGCGTTAACCGAGCTGGACAACGGTATCACCTACATCAATGCGCCCACGATTGGCGCGGAGGCGCACCTGCCGTTCGGAGGAGTAAAAGCGACCGGTAACGGGCACCGCGAAGGCGGTTGGGAGGTCTTCGAGTTCTATTCCGAAACCAAGGTTGGATACGTGGATTTCTCCGGTACCCTGCAGCGTGCGCAAATAGACAATTATGGGGACGACGCCACGACGCTTCTCTAATCCCTCGGTGCGCGGGCGCGACTTGCAATCGCCCCGCGGCCCAGGGAAATTCGTCTGCAGTTGCCTCGCGGTCGACTGATCAGTCCCCCGGAGAGCGGCCGTTCGCTGGCAAGCGAACCTCCGCCGGATCACTCCGCCGCCATACGATGGATGCCGATGTCTGACACTCCCACCTCATCCGGTTCGCGCACCCATAGCGATCAACATCGGGCGGACGTTCTCCGCGCGATGAATCGGTCGCGTTGGCGTATGGATGGGTTCTGGGAATGGTCGAAGATCATTATTTTCGCGGTCGCCTTGTTCATCGTGATCCGGACGTTCGGCGTCGAGGCATACAAGATCCCGTCTGGCAGCATGGAGCGGACGCTTCTCGTCGGCGACTTCCTTCTCGTGAACAAGGCGCTGTACGGCGCGGAGATTCCGTTCACGCACCTCCGGCTTCCTGCGCTGCGTGCTCCGCAGCGCGGCGACGTGATCGTCTTTCAGTACCCGCTCAATCCGCAGCAGAGTTACGTCAAGCGTCTCATCGGAATGCCAAGAGACACGGTGGAGATGCGCGACGGCCAGCTGTTCCTGAATGGGCACCTGCAGAACGAGCAGTACGTCATTCATTCGCATCCCGTTGGAGAGCCGCTGGAAGAGGAGTTCCGGTGGCAGGATCAGTATCTCGTGCGTACGGCACAAGCCAGCGTGGGATACCATCCGTCGCGTAACACCTGGGGTCCGCTGATCGTCCCTGAGAGGAGCTATTTCATGCTCGGAGACAACAGGGACAACTCGGAAGACAGCCGATACTGGGGCTTCGTGGCTGATTCTCTGATCAAGGGGAAACCCCTGATCGTCTATTACAGTTACGAGCGTGACGCGACGCACAAGCTTCCATGGCTCACCGACATCCGGTGGGGCCGGCTGGGCACGCGGGTTCGCTGATGCTTCGATGTTCGGTTCGCAAGCGCACAATCGCGCATTCGTGCTGGCCCCCGCAGGAGTAGCCGCCCAGTATGGCCGTACCCTCGCATAAGAAGTCGTCGTACGACGAAGGGTCGCTGGATCAGTATCTTCGCGACATCAGCGCGTACCCGCTGATCGATCGCGACGAAGAAGTGCGTCTCGCGCAGCTCATCCGCGTGAAGGACGCGGAGGCGCTCGACAAGCTCGTGCGCTCCAACCTGCGATTCGTGGTTTCGGTCGCCAAGAAATATCAGAATCAGGGTGTCGCCCTCTCGGATCTCATCAACGAGGGCAACCTCGGACTCATCCGCGCCGCGCACAAATTCGACGAGACGAAGGGGATCAAGTTCATCTCCTACGCCGTGTGGTGGATTCGCCAGGCGATTCTGCAGGCGCTGGCCGAGCAGTCGCGAATCGTGCGCGTGCCGCTGAATCGAGCGGGCACGCTGCACCGCATCGGGAAGCGTGCAAATGCGCTGCTCCAGGAGCTCGGCCGCGAGCCCACGCACGAAGAGATCGCGCTCGAGATGGACATCACCGAGGAAGAGGTCGCGAAGACGATCTCGATCTCGCAGACCCATCTCTCGCTCGACGCCCCCATGACGCCAGGCGAGGACAACCGTCTTCTCGACTATCTCCCGGACACTCTCAATGCCACGCCCGATGAGCAGACCTTCGAGAAGGCGCTCACCGAGGCGATCGAGGAGTCGCTCTCGTCGTTGAAGGAGCGGGAGGCAAAGATCCTGCGACTCTATTTCGGACTGGACAGTGAGGAACCGATGACGCTCGAGCAGATCGGGGCGCTACTCGGCATCACGCGCGAGCGCGTGCGGCAGATCAAGGAGAAGGCGCTCTCGCGCCTGCGCCACGTCTCTCGCGCCAGAGCGCTCGAGAGCTTCCTGGGCTAGCTTTCCGGGGCGGAACGGAGCGGGCGTCGCGCTGCGACGACGCTCTCCGGTGATCTCCGGTCAGTCGGAACGCCCCAATGGTCCAGCTCAACCCCGAAGACGTAGAAAGTCCGTTCGCGAAGACGCCCTCGCGCCGCATGTTCGCGATGCTCGCGCGGGCGCTCACGCTCAGATGCCCGAACTGCGGCGCGCGCGGACTGCTCAGGAACTGGTTTCATCTCCGCGAGCGCTGTCCCACGTGCGGTCTCCGCATCGAGCGCGAAGGCAACGACTACATGGCGGGCTCGTTGATGTTCAACATCGTCCTCGCCGAGATGATATTCGCGGCGCTGTTCGTGGCCTATCTGCTCATTGCGTGGCCCAACCCGGACTGGGACATGCTCGAGATCGCGGCGCCGGTCGGAATGGCCATCGCGCCCTTCGCATTGTTTCCATTTTCGAAGCTGGTGTGGCTCGCCGCGGATCTGGCCCTGCGACCGGCGGATGCGCGTGAGCTGCGAGAGCACGCCTCCCAGCCCACGGCGAAATAGATTCGCGCACCGATATACGAGTACGCGTGGTGGCCCACGGGTTGGACACCCGGTGGTACTTTTCTGCGCCTATGCGATCTGTCACACGCTGCCTTTCGCTGCTCGCCGTCGCGCCCATCGCGCTGACGACCGCCACGGCCTCAGCCCAAAGTGCGGCTCCGGCGGGTGCCGCGACCGCCGCCGCCATCTCCGCGGAAGATCTTCGCGTCCGGCTCTACCTCATCGCCGACGATTCGATGCGCGGACGCCTCGCCGGCTCGGCCGGCGACTCGATGGCGACCGCATACATCGCATCGGAGCTCGCTCGCGTGGGGCTCGCGCCCGCGGGCGAGGGGGGCGGATGGTTCCAGACCGTGCACGCTCGCGATCGGAGCGGCCACGAGGCGACGATCCCCGCGCGAAACGTGATCGGTGTCCTGCGCGGGAGCGACCCGGTGCTGCGGAACGAATACGTGGTGATCAGCGCGCACAACGATCACGTTGGAGTCGCACGCCGCGCGGTGGACCACGATTCACTCCGCGTCGCGAACTTCGCTGCGGCGATGCGCAAGCGGGGCACGCCGGGGCCGGCAGCGCAGGCGTGGGCTGCGCACGCGCTCGACTCGCTTCGCGCGCTTCGGCCGCCACGCGCCGACTCGATCTACAATGGCGCGGACGATGATGGCTCGGGCACCGTGGCGCTGCTCGAGATCGCGGAGGCGATGGCCGCTTCACCGGAGAAGCCGAAGCGTTCGATCCTTTTCATTTCGCATACGGCGGAAGAAGAGGGGCTGCTCGGCTCCGAATGGTTCACCGATCATCCGACGGTGCCGCTCGACTCGCTCGTGGCGGAGCTCGACATGGACATGATCGGACGAGGGAGCGCCGCCGACGTGGCGAATGGCGGGCCCGCGTACCTCGAGCTGATCGGCACGCGACGGCTTTCGACTGAGCTGGGCGATGTGGCCGAGCGAGTGAACGCGAAGGAGGCGAGTCCGTTCACGTTCAATTATGCATTCGATGCGCCGGGCGATCGGGAGCAGTACTATTGCCGGGCCGATCACTATTCGTACGCGCGCTACGGCATTCCGTCGATCAACTTCTCACGCGGCGACCACCCCGATTACCACGAGGTGACCGACGAGCCGCAGTACATCGACTACGACGCGCTCGCGCGTGTGGCGACCTACGTGCGCGATCTCGCGGTGACGCTCGCGAACCTCGATCATCGCGTGGTGATCGACAAACCGAAGCAGAAGGATCCGCATTCCGGGTGCGTGCAATGACCCCCTCTCAACGACGGCACTCATGGCACAACAGAGCTCGTTCGACGTGACCACCGGGGTCGACCTGCAGGAGGTCGACAACGCGGTGAACCAGGCACAGAAGGAGATCACGCAGCGCTACGACTTCAAGGGCTCGCCCGCGAAGATCGAGCTGCAGCGTGCGGAGAACAAGATCCTGCTGGAGGCCGAGGGCGACTACAAGATGACGGCGGTATTCGACGTGCTGCAGTCGAAGCTCATCAAGCGCGGCGTGTCCGTGAAGAATCTCGACATTGGCGAGATCAAGCAGGGGAGCGGAGACACCGTTCGGCGCGAGATCAAGCTGAAGATGTCGCTGGATGGTGAGACATCGAAGAAGGTCGTGGCCGCGATCAAGGATGCCAAGATGAAGAAGGTGCAGGCGTCGATTCAGGGGGAGCAGGTGCGCATCACCTCACCCTCGAAGGACGAGCTGCAGGAAGTGATGGCACTGCTCAGGAGCAAGGATTTCGGAGTGGAGCTCAAGTTCGGAAACTACCGGTGAGCGGATCGCGCGCGAGTCGTCGCGCTTGGCCCATGGCCGCGCTGGTGGCGTGCGCGGTGGGAACGCAGGTGGCGCGATCCGACGCGCAGAGGGCCCACCGAGCGCTCTCCGCCACCGAGCGCACGCTCGTCAGGTCCGTCGATGCGCACAACGCGGACGCGCTCGCGCTGCTCATCAAGGTCGTGAACATCAACAGCGGCACGATGAACTTCGCCGGTGTGCGCCAGGTGGGCGACGTCTTCCGGGCGCAGCTCGATTCGCTCGGTTTCAAGACGCGATGGGTGGACGGCGCAGCCTTTCACCGGGCAGGCCATCTGGTGGCCGAGCACACGACGCCGGGGCCCAAGTTGCTGCTCATCGGGCATCTCGACACGGTCTTCGAGCCCGACCATCCCTTTCAGAAGTTCGAGCGGCTCGATGACTCGACGGCGCGTGGGCCCGGCGTCATCGACATGAAGGGAGGCGACGTGATCGTCGTGTACGCGCTGCGTGCCCTGAGAGAAGCGCACGCGCTCGACCGGATGAACATCACGATCGTCTTCGACGGTGACGAGGAGGAATCCGGCACGCCCCTGGAGCTTGCGCGCGCGGCGCTCGTCGAAGCGGCGAGAGGCGCGACGGCGGCGCTCGGCTTCGAGGATGGCTCCGGGGATCCGAAGACCGCGGTGACCTCGCGCCGCGGCGACGGCTCGTGGCACCTCAAGGTGACAGGCACACCGGCGCACTCGGGGCAGATCTTCTCGCCATCGGTCGGAGCGGGCGCGGTGTTCGAGGCGGCGCGCGTGCTCGACGCGTTCTACGCCAGGCTCGGTCACGAGCAGTACCTCACCTTCAACCCCGGCATCGCGCTTGGCGGCACCGCGACGACGCTCGACTCGACCGGCACCATCGGAACCGCCGCGGGAAAGGAGAACGTGGTTGCGCAGACGATGGATGTCACGGGTGACCTGCGCACGATCTCGCCATCGCAATTCGCGCACGCGGTGGAGACGATGAAGCAGATCGTGTCGACGCCGCTGCTGGGAACGCACTCCGAGATCACGTTCGAGACCGGCTATCCGCCGATGGCACCTACGGAGGGAAACGGGAAGCTGCTCGCGATCTACGACAAGGTGAGTCGCGACGTGGGATCGGGCGGCGTGGTCGCAGTGGATCCGTCGAGGGCCGGAGCGGCGGACATCTCCTTCGTCGCGAATCTCGTCCCGATGTCGATCGACGCGCTCGGACTATCGGGGAGCGACGATCATACGGAGAAGGAAACGGCGGACCTGCGCACGCTGCCGGTGAAGACGAAGCGAACGGCTGTGCTTCTGCTACGACTCTCGAATGGAGCGATGAACGTGACGACAACGCCGAGTGCGACTCGATGAGGGCGAATGGGAGACATAACCGCGTGATGCGAAGAGGCGCGATCGCGGCGGCACTTCTCACACTCGCCGCGAGCGCCGCGGCGCAGCGCCCCAGGATCTCCGCCAACGTCCGCCAGTACGTCACGATCGACACACTGATGCTGGTGCTCACGCACGCGCGTGTGATCGACGGCACCGGTGCGCTGCCACGCGACGATCAGACGATCGTCGTGCGCGACGGCCGCATCGCCGCGCTCGGCGATGCCGCGTCCATCCAGCAGCCGGCCGGCGCGCAGGTCATCGACCTCACCGGCAAGTCCGTGATCCCAGGGCTCGTGATGATGCACGAGCATCTCTACTACCCCTCGGGCTCCGACACCTACTCGAATCTCTCCGAGAGCTTCACGCGGCTGTATCTCGC
>DATGDQ010000121.1:0-7925 GCA_035310785.1 Gemmatimonadaceae bacterium
CTAGACGTCGGTTTCCCGCGTTGTTTGCGTTCACGTTGGTCGCTCTCCTGGCAGTCCGCGCCAGTGCGCAGAGCAACTCCCTCGATCAGGCCCGCACCATTTACGAGAGGGTCGACTCGGCCGGCGGCACCAGCCGCGCGTCTCTCGAGATGGCTCGCGCACGCGCCTCGATCGACGCTGCCGACTCCGCGAGGTCCAATGGCCACGATCTCGCGACAGCGGAGGCGATGGCGACCAAGGCCCTGCACGATGCGCAGGCGGCCGATGCCGCCAACAGTCGCATCCACGATCGCCAGGTGGCGGACAGCCTCCACGCCTATCGTCTGACGCAGCTCGTGGCGCTTTCACAGCGGCAGCGCGATGAGCTCTTCAGGCAGAATCAGCTCTCACAGGCCGAGATCGTGGATCTGCGCGCGCAGAATCTGCTGACCGTGTCGCAGTCCGATTCGCTCCGGCTGCAGCTCGACTCTCTCAGGGCGGCTGCCGCGAGCGCGCAGGCGCAGGCCGCACGTCAGGATTCCGTTCGGGAGGCGCAGGCGCTGATGGTGCGGCAGCAGGACTCGCTGCGAATCGCGCAGGCCGCCGCGAACGAAGTGCGCTCGTCCCAGAGTCGCCAGACGGATTCGCTCCGCGCGGTGGCGGATCGCGCGCAGCGCCAGGTGGATTCGATCCGGTACGCGAACGCGCAGGCATCCCGCGTTCAGACGGAGGCGGAGCGGCTGCGCACGGACTCCTTGCAGCGCACGGCTCGAATGGCTTCGCAGGAAGCGGATTCGCTGCGGCGGCTCGTGCAGCGCGCCACGTACGTGCGCGACTCCCTTCGCGTGCGCGATTCGGCGCGCGTCGTAGCCGATCTTGCCGCTCGGCAGCAGGATTCATTGCGCATCACGCAGTCGGTGCTGCAGCAGACCCGCGCACTCGAGAAGCTCCGCGCCGACTCGATACTCGCCGCCGCCGCGCTCAAGGCGCAAATCGCCGATTCGATGCGCGCCGCCTCCCTTCGCACATCGGCCAATGAGACGGCTGCCGAGCGCCAACGATCGGACTCGCTGCGCAGGGTATCCGAGCTCGCGAACGTTCGACTCGACTCGATTCGACGCTCGGCGGCGCAGACCCAGCGCCAGCGTGATTCGGTTCAGGCGCTGGCCGCGATCTCCGCGAAGCAGGTCGACTCGCTTCGCGCCGCTGCCGCCGCCGCATCGCGCACGCGCGACTCGCTTCGTGCGGACGTGGAGGAGCGCACGAAGCTCAGCGCCTCGGTGTCGGAGCTCAGCCGAACCGCGCCGACGCTGCGCACGCCCACGCTCTCACCGCGTGGGTTGGTGGTGACCATCGGCGAGGCATCGTTCGTGAACGGGACGACCGCCGCGGGACCGAGAACGCTCACGAAGGCTGCGACGCGCGACCTCGGCAAACTCACGCCCCTCGTGTCCGGGTATGCGAACTACCACATCGTCGTCGAAGGCCATTCGGATTCGACCGCACGCGCCGAACAGGGCGACGCGCTCGCGGATGCGCGCGCACAGGCCGTGCGCGATGCCCTCATCGCCGGCGGACTCGACGCGGGGCGAGTCGAGACACGGGCGATGGGACACGCGCAGCCAGTCGCCACGAACAAGACACTCGTCGGGCGGAAGGCGAACAGGCGCGTGGAGATCGTCGTCGTGGGGTCGGCAGCGCCCTAGGAGCTCCGCACGATCAGCGTGAGTGAAAGCTCGGTCCCCTCCGAATGAGGCGAAGGTTCATCACGTCATGTCGCCGCAGGCTATGATCGCGCCCGTGCTGCTCGTGCTTTCGTAGAAGACGATGGCGTGACCGGGTGCGACCGCGTCATCGGGGACGGAGGTGGATGGAATCGTCGCCTGCCCCGAGCTGTTCGCATCGATGTTGGATAGCGTCGTGACCGGCGAGCCGGGCGTGGCACACGACCCACTGACGATGGCGACCGAGTGCGACGAATTCGCATCGAAGCCGATGAGAGTCGCCGAGAGCGTCGAATTCGCTCCCGCAACATTGGTGATGGTGACGGTTCCGGAAGGGCCGAAGGCGCCCGTCGCCGTGACTGTCACATTGTGCGGGACCGGCGTCGGGGCCGTCGAGTCGGAACAGGCCGCGACCGCGGCGCATACGATGAAGGTGCTCAGGGCTGTGTGAAAGCGTCTCATGATCGTGCTCCGGACTGAGTTAGCGTGGGAGCCCTTCTGTCGAAGGGGTGCATGAGCTCAGCGCACTTTGCGTACCCGTTCAGGCTGCTGCGAAGAGAAGACGCCCCCGGCGAACCCACCGGGCAGTGCCCGCTTCTCTTCTCTTGACGGTCGAAAGGAATGACGCTACCGTTCCTTTCGCTCGTCGAAAGGAGAGGCGATGGCACGCCAGGAACAGAACGACCTGCTCCAGGGCACGCTCGACATGCTCGTGCTCAAGACGCTCCAACTCGGCGCCATGCACGGCTGGGGAATCACGGAGCTCCTCGAGACCGGGTCGGGCCAGGTGCTCCAGATCGGACAGGGCTCGCTGTACCCCGCGCTCTACCGGCTCGAGCGCCGGCGACTGATCTCATCCGCCTGGAAAACCACCGAGAACAATCGCCGGGCCCGCTATTACTCGCTGACCGCCGCCGGTCGCAAGCAGCTCATGGCCGAGCGGATCCAATGGCGCCGGATGGCCGATGCGGTGGACATGGTGCTGAGCATGGAGCCGACGTGACCGGTCCGCGGCTCCTCACGAGGGATTTCCTCGCCAGGCTGCTCGGCAGCATTCGGCGCGCATCTACCGAGCAGCGACTCGACGAAGAGATTCGCTTTCACGTCGACATGCAGGCCGCGAAGAACGAGCGGATGGGCATGCCCGCGGCCGAAGCTCGGCGCCAAGCGATGATCAGCTTCGGCGGACAGGAGCGATGCAGGGAGATCGTGCGCGACGGGTATCGCCATCGGCCGATCGAAAACGCGCTGCAGGACCTGCGGTATTCGGCTCGCGCGCTGCGCGGTGTGCCGGCATATGCGCTCGCCGCGGTCGTCGCCCTGGGCATCGGCATGGGCTCCGTCAACGGCGTGTTCACGTTGCTGAACGCCGTGGTGCTTCGCCCGCTCGCGTATGCGCATCCCGAGCGCCTGGTCACGATCCTCGAGACGAACCGGGACAAGGGGCTGACGCACGAACTGCTCTCGCCAGTGAACTTCGTCGACTACCGGGGCATGAGTGACATCTTCGTCGACGCAGCGGCGTGGTGGATTCCCAAGATCAATCTCACCGACAACGACAATGGCGAAGCCGCTCGCGTCGCAGCGGCGGAGACGACGGCCAATCTCTTCAGCGTGCTCGGCGTGCATCCGATGCTCGGAAGCGGATTCACGGTGGACAGCGCGCTCCGGGGAAGGAACGGAGAGGCCGTCATCAGCCATCGCCTGTGGCAATCGCGCTTCAGCGGTGACAGGACCATCGTGGGTCGATCGGTGCGCATGAACGGCCAGTTGTACACGATCGTAGGCGTCATGCCCGCGGGCTTCCAATTCCCCGACAAGACGGATGTCTGGCAGCTGCTCGAGTGGGACCTGCGCCAGCACAGCCGTGGTGCGCACTTCATGGGCACCGTCGCCAGCCTCAAGCCGGGGATCTCGATCGATCGCGCGAATCGTGCGCTCGACGGGCTCACAGCGCGCCTCGCCTCGGAGCATCGTGAGACGAATCTCGGGTGGGGCGCGCGGGTAGTGTCTCTCGATCGAGAGATCGAAGGATCGTTCCGGCCTGCGTTGTTCGCCCTGCTGGCCGCATCGTCTCTCCTGCTCCTCATCGCGTGTATCAACGTCGCCAATCTGATGCTCGCGCGCTCCACGGCGCGAGGCCGCGAGGTGGCGGTTCGCGGCGCCATCGGAGCGAGCCGCCAACGGATCGTGGCGCTCTTTCTGGCAGAGAGTCTCATTCTCTCGATCGGCGGCACGGTCGTTGGGCTCGCGGTGGGCACCTTGAGCGTGAAGGGATTGCTGGCCTGGTCACCGGTGGAGATTCCACGCGCGGATCACGTGGCGCTCGATCTGCGCGTGTTCCTCGTCGCGCTCGGGGCGACCATCGTCACCACCCTGGCGTTCGGACTTGGCCCGGCGTTGCACGTATCCCGCACGCAGCCCGGTAGCGCCATGCGCGACGGTGCGAGGGGATCGCAACGCGAAGGCAGGGCCGCGCGGCGCCTACTCGTGATCGCCCAGGTCGCCCTGGCGGTCGTGCTGCTTTCGGGCGCGGGGTTGCTCATTCGAAGCGTGTCGAAGCTCTTGCATCAGGACGCCGGATTCGAAGCGTCGGGTGTGCTCACCGGTGATGTCCAGTTGCCTGCCGGCTCCTACGAGGACTGGGATCGCGTCAATTCGTTCTACGGCAACCTATTGCGGTCACTTCGCTCCAGACCCGACATCATCGCTGCGGGAGCCGGCAACTATCTGCCGCTGGAGACGGCGTATCGACTCCCACTGGTGGTGGTGGGCGCCGCTCCCGTACCGAAAGGCGATGAGCCGACCGCGCAATTTCACACCGTCGACGAGGGGTACTTTGCGACGCTGCGCGTCTCGCTCGTGCGTGGTCGCGCGTTCAGCGATCACGATGTGCCGACGTCGCCCGGAGTGGCCATCGTCAACGAAACTCTGGCGCGCCAGCTCTGGCCGGGCGAGGACGCCATCGGACGGCACGTCACCACCACTTCGCGCTTCATCGGCCCCCTGGGCTCCCGGCTCGTGAAGGGCGACGATCACGAAATCGTGGGTGTCGTCCGTGATGTCAGGAACACCTCGCTGGCGACGGCGACCGAGCCGGCGATCTATTTCGCCGAGCGGCAGTTTCCGTTTCGGAACATGCACCTGGTCGTTCGCGGCCGAGGCAGTGCCACCGCGATGGCCGCGCTGCTCCGGGGCGAGGTGCAGCGTGCGGACCCCGCGCTCCCCGTTGCGAACGTCAAGACGATGCCGAGTGTGCTCGCCGAGTCGCTCAACCCCCCGCGATTCGTGATGGCGCTCCTGACGGTCTTCGCGATGCTCGCGCTCCTGCTCGCGGCAGTGGGGATCTATGGCATTCTGACGTATCTCGTTGGCCATCGTCGTCGCGAGATCGGCATTCGGTTGGCGCTCGGCGGGAGACCGCACGATATCCTGCGAATGATCGTGCGCGAGGGATTGGGACTCGTGCTCGCCGGCTGCGTGATCGGAGCGGCCGTCGCAGTCGTCGCATCGCGACTCCTTGCGAGCTTTCTCTACGAGGTTTCTCCGGGAGATCCGGCGACGACGGCGGGCGTGATCGCGCTCGTGGCGACAGTGGCGCTGGCCGCTTCCCTGATTCCCGGTCGTTCGGCATCCGCACTCGATCCCGTGAACGCGCTGCGAGCGGAGTAGCTGGTAGTCGCTTCGGTCGACGCCTACATTGGCGCATGCACGCGTTGCCGGGCGGATCTCCCTCCGCTGCACCGGACGAGCCGACGCTCGTGCGCGCGCTCGGAGTGCGCGCGCTCGCAGCCAACATCGTCAACACCATCGTCGGATCCGGGATCTTCGTGCTCCCCGCTGCCGTCGCCGCGATCCTCGGCCCCGCGGCGATCGTCGCCTATCTCATCTGCGCCGCACTCGTCGCACTCTTCGGATTGTGCTTCGCGGAGATCGGCAGTCGCGTGCACGTGAGCGGCGGTGCGTACGCATACGTCGAAGCAGCGTTCGGACCGTACGTCGGATTCTCGGCGGGCCTTCTGCTCGGATGCGCCGAGATGGTCGCGAGCGCCGCCGTGGCGACGATCTTCGTTGGCTCGCTCGTCGCGTTGCTACCCGGTGGCGGCGGCGCCGAACTGCGCGCCACTCTGCTCATTGTGCTGTACGCGGCTATCGCGACCGTCAACGTCCGCGGCGTGCGCTCAGGAGCGCGGCTGATGGAGCTCATCACGGCCGCGAAGCTCATTCCTCTGGCGGCACTCGTCCTCGCGGGATTGTTCGTGTTGCATCCGGCCTACCTCAAATGGTCGACGCTTCCGCCACTCGCGGACATCGGACGCGCGGCACTGGTGTTGATGTTCGCGTTCACCGGAGTCGAGGGCCCGCTGACGTCGAGTGGTGAAGTGAAAGACCCTGCGCGCACCGTTCCGCGTGCGCTACTCCTTGGATTGAGCGCCGTGGCGCTGCTCTACGCCGGGTTGCAGGTCGTCAGCCAGGGTGTGCTCGGGCCCGGCCTCGCGTCCGCCAGCGACGCGCCGCTCGGCGCCGTAGCCGAGCAGGCACTCGGCGGGCCAGGGCGCGCCATGATTCTCCTCGCTGCGATCGTCTCGACGCTGGGTTACGTGAGCGGCGACATGCTCGCGAGCCCGCGCCTTCTCTTCGCGTTCGCTCGGGACGGGCTTCTTCCCGCGCGGCTCCGTGCCGTGCACCCGCGATTCCGCACTCCTCACATCGCGATCATGGTCTACGCCGCGCTGTCGTGCGCGGTAGCGCTGACAGGATCCTTCCGCGCGCTCGCCGTGCTCTCGGCCGTCGGGATACTTCTCGTCGACCTCGCGTGCTGCGTTTCGGTGCTCGAGCTTCGGCGGCGCGATGTGCGCGCGGAGGGCACGCCGTTCAGGGTCGCGGGCGGGCCGACCGTCCCGATTCTCGCGAGCGCGGTAGTGGTGTGGCTGCTCGCCAGCGCGCGCGTGGAGGAGTATCTGGCGGTGGCGGCGGTGATGGTTGTCGCGGCAAGTCTATACTTACTGCGGCCCCGCAGATACTCCTCGACGCGATAAGCTCATGCGCCCGTTCATATTAGGGACGTCCATCGAGGGCCCGAATCGCGGTTACCCGGGCACTCGCGAGCGCGAGCGTGTCACTGCCGCACACGGCCGTACTAGCCGACGTCAGCAAAAGCTGCTAAGTACCCTAGTGTACGCTCGTCGGAAGCTCGCGACGTGGTACGGGACATACTGAAGCGCCCTACGAAACGCGATGCGGACCGTGCGCCCTGCTCGCTCCACAGGCGCAAGGGAGATTTGCATCGTGAGCACTCGCGACAAGAACGACTTTCTGGCTTTGCTCTCCGGCGTGCACCGCGTCTTCGCCGAAAGCCAGGAGTACGAGTCCACGCTCTCCGCGATCGCGCATCTCGTGCTTCCTTACATGGGAAGCTGGTGCGCAGTCGACGTTTGCGAGGAAGACGGGACCATGCGTCGTGTAGCTGTCATTCACCCCGATCCATCGAAGGAGCCGCTCGTCCGCGCGCTCGAGCGAGGGTGGCCGCCGGAAGTCGACGATGTCGTCGGTGCACCGGCGGTCATGCGCACGCGGCGCACGGTTTCCATTCCCAACGTCACGGATGATTTGCTGCGTCGCATGGCGCGCACACCCGAAAACCTGCAAGCACTTCTCGCGTTGGGTATAGGCTCGGTGGTCACCGTCCCGCTCATGGTAAGAGAGAGTGTGTTGGGCGCAATCACGTTCGTGAGCGACGCCAAGGGTCACCGCTATGATTCCAGCGATGTGTCTCTGGCGGAGGACCTGGCCGGTATCGCGGCCCTCGCGCTCGACAATGCGAGGTTCTACCGCGCCGCAATCGGACGTGCCAAGGAGGATTCAGCGAACCAGGTGCGGACGGAAGTGCTCACTACCATGAGCCATGAGATTCGTACGCCGCTCAATGCGATCGTCGGATACGCTGAGCTGCTGGAGCTCGGGCTTGCGGGCCCGCTCAGCAAGAAACAGCTCGAGTATGTCTCGAGGTTGCGCCTCAGTGGCTCGCATCTGGTCGGCCTGGTCAACGACGTGCTCGATCTCGCGAAGGCCGACGTCGGAAAACTCGTGATGGCAGTCAAGAAGGCGAGCACGACCGAGGCCGTCGCGACTGCCATCGCCACCACGCAGCAAGCTGCAGAAGCGGCCAACGTGCGAGTCGTGGACTCCGGCTCCGCCTCCACGGAGAGTCAGGAAGGCGTG
>DATGDQ010000122.1:0-3248 GCA_035310785.1 Gemmatimonadaceae bacterium
AATCGCGCCTCGGACTCGACGCTCGGGCCGACGCTCACGGAGGCGCTGCGCGTCGACCTTTCGCAGTCGTCGACGGTGAAGCTGATGAACGCCGAGGCGGTCACGGATGCGCTCAAGCGAATGCAGAAGCCGGCGAATGCCGTGCTCACTGCGGCGCTCGGGCGCGAGCTCGCGCAGCGCGAGGGCGTGCCGGCGGTGGTGGCGGGAGAGATCGATGCGGTGGGAAAGAGCTATCTCGTGTCCGCGAAGATCGTATCAGCGAGCACGGGGGAAGTGCTCGCGGCGGTGCGCGAGAGCGCGGCGAACGATGCCGAGCTGATTCCGGCGCTGGACCGTCTGTCGCGCGCGCTGCGCGAGCGGATCGGCGAGTCGCTCGTGAGCATTCGCGCGGATGAGCCGCTCGAGCACGTGACCACCGAGTCGTTCGACGCGCTGAAGAAGTACACGGAGGCGGTGCGGCTGGCCAACGTGGACGACAACGAAGGGGCCATCGCGCTCCTCGAGGAGGCCACCGCCCTCGACACGAGCTTCGCCATGGCGTGGCGCAAGCTCGCCGCGGTACTGGGAAACTCCTCGGGCTCGACGGCCAAGATCATCGATGCCACGACACGCGCGTTCCGGCATCGAGACCGGCTGCCCGAGCTCGAGCGGCAGGCGACGATCGCGTATTACTACGACAACGTCGACTTTGACCAGGAGAAGAAGGAGGCCGCCTATCGGGCGATGCTCGCAATCGATCAGAACAACGACATCGCGCTCAACAATCTCGCGCTGTCGTACTTGATGGTCCACAAGTATGCCCAGAGCGACAGCCTCTCCATGCGCTGCGTGAAGCTCGGCTTCGCCGGCACCTGCATGTGGAACTTGATAAGCGCGCAGTTGGCAGAGGGTAAGACGAGCGTCGCAGACTCGACGCTGAGGGAGTGGGAAAAGCTCACGCCGGCGGATCCTGCGCTGGCACAGGCGAAGTACTTACTCGCCGAACGGAAGGGAGACTATTCGTCGGCAGAGAAGTACCTGCAGGAACTGCAAGCCGCGCAGAACTCCAGCGGGTACTGGAAGGAGATCACGAATCAGGACGCCGCCGCGTTAGCCGGTGTGCAGGGGAAGCTCGCGCTCGCCGAAGAGCGCTATCACGCCGCTGCTGCCGCCGGTGAAGCGCGCGGATTACCGGGCGAATATCTGATTCAGATGGCATCACTGGCGCAGCTGCAGATTCGCCACAGGAACAATCCCGCTGCGGCGCTGGCAATGCTGGATTCAGCGCTTGCCAGGCATCGGCTCTCGTCCATCGAGCCGATGGATCGGCCATACCCAGCGCTCGCGACCACGTACGCACTCGCCGGTCGCGCAGATGAGGCGCAGCGACTGATCACCGAATCCGATCGCGTCATACCTGTCGGAGTTCAGAGAGGAAACTTCTTTCGTCTCGGTGCGATTGCCGACATCGCGGCTGCGCGCGGCGACAATCAGGCGGCTATTGCGGGCGAGCGCGCGATGCGATCCATCTGGGGCTGCCCGAATTGCGGGTTCTTCGAAATCGCCACTGCCTTCGCGAAGCTCGGGCAGCCCGATTCGGCACGCTACTACTATGAGCAGTGGCTCTCGCACAAGGGCGCATACAGTCTGTTCAACGACCCGACGCGCCAGGCTGCGACCTATCAGCGACTCGGCGAGCTGTACGAAAAAGCCGGAGATCGAAAGAAGGCGATCGATAGCTACATCAAGCTCGCGGATCTCTGGAAGAACGCCGATCCGGAGCTGCAGCCCATTGTGAAGGATGCGCACGCGCGCATCGCGCGGCTGTCGGGCGAGCACTAGCTCACATGTAGGAGCTCACGTGAGCGTTGCGCCTGCGCACCATGACTGAAGAAGCAGCGCGACGGCGCATTCGCATCGGCACGGCGGGTTGGGCGTACGCCGATTGGAACGGCGTGCTCTATCCGAAGCCGATGCTGCGCGGCGTCGATCGCCTCACGTACATGACGCACTACTTCGACCTGGTGGAGATCAACTCCACCTTCTACGCGCCCGCGGATGAGACGAAGGTGGATGGTTGGATCGCCAAGACCGCACACGCTCCCGACTTTCGGTTTGCGATCAAGCTGTGGCAGCGCTTCACACACGAGCGCGACAGCGCATGGACGCGGGCGGACGAGCGCGACGTCCGCGTCGCGCTCGAGCCGCTTCACACGGCCGGGAAGCTGGGCGCCGTGCTGGTGCAATTTCCCTGGTCGTTCAAACGCACCGAGGAGAATCGCATGTGGCTCGGCGACGTCGTGAGCGCATTTCGCGAGTTCCCCCTGGTGGTGGAGATTCGTCACGAGTCCTGGAACGTTCCGCACTTCTACGAATCGCTCGTCGAGTCCGGTGTGGGATTCGTGAACATCGACCAGCCGCTCTTCAAGAAGAGCATCAAGCCGAGTGCGGCCGTGACGTCGCCGGTTGGGTACGTGCGAGTGCATGGGCGGAACTACGCGGAGTGGTTTCGCGAGAGCGCGAACGTGCGCGAGCGATACGACTATCTCTACTCGCCCGACGAGCTCGCGCCGTGGACACGCCGCATCGAGGAGATTGCCGAGCGTGCCGAGGACACGTACGTGGTCACGAACAACCACAACCTGGGGAAGGCCGGAGTGAATGCGCTCCAGCTCAAGTCGATGATCACGCACCGGAAGGTGGTGGCGCCTCCGCAGCTTTTCGAAAGCTATCCGGACGCGCTGGCGCCATACGCGGAGCCGGGCTGATGCCGGCGCGCCATGGCCTCGCGCGGGGAGTGCGGCGGACGTAGGTTCTACTCGATGTCCGATCTTCAGACCCGCCTCCAAGAGGCGCTCGGCGACGCGTATCAGATCGAACGCGAGTTGGGCGGCGGAGGAATGTCGCGCGTGTTTGTGGCGCGCGAGCGTGCGCTCGGCCGCTCGGTGGTGATCAAGGTGCTTCCGCCCGAGATGGCCGCCTCCGTCAACATCGAGCGATTCAGGCGCGAGATCCAGCTCGCCGCGTCGCTGCAGCATCCGCACATCGTCCCCGTACACGCGGCGTCGCAGGTCGACGATCTGTTCTATTACACGATGCCGCTGGTGGAAGGCGAGTCGCTCCGCGCAAAGCTCGCGCGCGAGGGCGAGCTTCCGGTGAACGAGACCATCAAGATCCTGATGGACGTCGCGGATGGTCTTGCGTACGCCCACGCGCGCGGCGTCGTGCACCGCGACATCAAGCCCGACAACATCCTGATCTCCGGCCAG
>DATGDQ010000123.1:0-4225 GCA_035310785.1 Gemmatimonadaceae bacterium
CGCTCAAGCTCTGTCCACAGGCGATGTGCGTGCCCGTGCCGCGCGGTGCATGCTCGCGAAAGAGCGCGGAGATCCGTCGGGTGCTTCAGCGCTTCACGCCCGTCGTCGAGGGCGCGAGCATCGATGAATGGTATCTCGATCTGGGCGGCACCGAGCAGCTGTACGACAACGAGCCGCTCGAGCGCACGGCGCAACGCATCCGCGACGCCGTGCGCGCGGAGACCTCGCTGTCGATCTCGATCGGCGGTGGCACGAACAAGCTCGTCGCGAAGATGGCGGTGGAGGTCGCCAAGCCGAAGCCGGACAACAATGCGACCGGTGTGCACATCGTAGCACCGGGAGACGAGGCGCACTTTCTCAAACGATTTCTGCTGGCCGAGATACCGCTGGTCGGGCCGAAATTTCAGAATCGCCTCGAGCGTGCGGGGCTGCGCACCGTGAGCGATGTGCTCGAGCATTCGCTGCCCGAGCTGATTCGCTGGTTCGGCGATCGCGAAGGACAGTGGCTCTGGGATCGCGTGCGTGGCATCGACAGCGATGCCGTCGAAGGTCATGGCGATCAGAAGAGCATGAGTCGCGAGGAGACGTTCGGAGCCGACATCAACGACGATGCCGCGCTCGAGCGCGAGCTGTTCGCGCTCGCTGCACGCGCCGCGTCCGATCTGCGCTCCGAGCTGCTCGCCGCGCGCACGATCCGCGTCAAGATCAAGGACGCGGATTTCAGAATCCGGCAGGCCGGTCGTACACTTCCGGAAGCCGTCGTGTCCGATCGCGTGATCTACGGTGTGGCGCGCGAGCTGCTGCACACGCTGCGGTCCAGGCGTCGGATCGCCGCGCGCCTCATCGGCATCTCGCTCTCGACGCTGGTGACCAATCCCGAGCCGCCGCAGCTCGCGCTCTTCGAGGAAAAGGGAGCGTCGCTGGAGACGGATCGCGATCGCACGGTCGCACGCACCATGGACGTCGTGCGCCGCCGGTTCGGCCACGATGCCATCAGCGCCGCGCGCCTGCGCAAGCACGAAGACGAGGAATAGCACGTCGCGCTCATTGCACCCGTGTGCACTCGGGCTCTCGCTGCTTCTCGCGCTGCAGGCGCCGCGCGCGCAGGCACAAGCGTGCGAGCAACAGAGCACCGCGCTCGTGCTCTCCGGCGGCGGAGCGAAGGCGCTCGTGCACATCGGCGTCCTCGAGGTGATGGACAGCCTCGGCATCCGACCCGATCTCATCGTCGGCACGAGCATGGGCGCGGTGGTCGGCGCACTCTATGCCAGTGGCTACACCGGGATACAGATCGATTCGATGGCGAGGTCGCTTCCGCTCTCCGATATCTTCCACGCCTTCGAGCCGGTGGCGCCACGCTCGCTCGAGTTCCTGCAGCCGCTGCTCTACTGGGAGCAGGGCGAGCACGGATTCAATCTCCAGCGCTCGGCGGCGAACATCGCCGAGGCGAACGCCATCACGAACAACATCGCGCTGCGCGGAAATCTTCTCGCGCGCGGAAACTTCGACTCGCTTCCGATCGCGTTCCGCGCGGTCGCGACGAATCTCGCGGACCGCAGCCTCGTGGTCATCGCCACGGGCGATCTCGCGCACGCGCTCCGCGCGAGCTACGCGATCCCGCTCATCTTCCCGCCCGAAAAGATCGGCGAGAAGCTGCTCGGCGATGGGGGCCTGGTCGCGAACGTACCGGTCGGAGTCGCGCGGGGGCTCGGAGCGGAGCGCGTCATCGTCTCCGACGCGACATCTGGCGTGGGCGATTCCGTGGGGCTCGATGCACCGCTCGCGCTGGCGTCGCATCTCGTGGCCTTTCTCTTTCATCAGCCGGGCGATTCGCTGCGCGTCGGCGATGCGCTCGTGCGTGGCGATCTCTCGGATTTCGCGGAGTTCGAAGTGCCCGCCGAGGGGCTCGACCACCTTTTCGAAGTCGGACGAGCCGCGGCTCGAAAGGCGCTCAGCGCAAGCGACTGTATCGCCGCGCCGCTGCCTTCGCGCGCGCTGCCCCGACTCCTCACTGGCTTTCACGTGCAGGGGCGGAGCGACGGTGCGCGATCGGAGCTTCGGAGCCTGCTCGGCTTCGCGCACTCGGACACCGTGAACCCACGGCTACTCGCGGAACGACTTCGGCGACTCGCGAGCTCCGAGCGCTTCTCTGCAGTCTGGCTCAATCCGAGCGGCTCGAACGACTCTGTCTCGCTCGACCTCTCCGTGCATCGACAGCCGCCGCGCAGCGGCGGAATCGGTCTCGCGTACGATCAGGAGCTCGGCGGACGCGCATGGCTGGGCTACAGCGATCATCGCATCGTCGGCACGGCGATAGAGGGTAGTGCCGTCGCGCGCATCGGCACCTATCGCGACGAGCTCCTGCTCGCGCTGCGCGGCAACCAGCTCCTCGATCGGCGGCTTCTCAACCCGATCATCTCGATTGATCTCGCCAGCGAAAAGATTCGCCGCTTCGATCCGGATGGCAACACGCTGTCGTCGAAGTCGACGCGCGAGCTCGATGCCTTTGCGGGGTACGAGCACGAATACGACAACCGGTGGTGGCTGCAGGGCGGCTTCGCCGCTGCCAAGTGGCACGATTCCACGCGATTCAACGCCGGTGCGGCAGGCGTGGAGGCCGAGCTGTATCAGGTCGACAGGCGAGGAAACCGACTCTTCGACCTCGGTGCCGAGTGGACGTACGTGTTCCGAGCGGCACATGCCGAGCTCCGTTGGCCGTGGACGGCGGGAGCGCTGGAGGTGATCCCGCGGCTGCGCTATGGATGGGGGGAAGAGCTCCCGTCGCAGCGCTCGTACGCGCTGGGAGGTGACGAAGGATTTCCGGGGCTGCACATTGGGGAGCGGCGCGGCGATCGTGAAGCGTACGCGTCGGCACTCATCACCTATCGCGTGCTCGGGCCGGTGATCGCTCGGCTCGAGCTCGCGACCGGCGCGACAGCGATCGGCGGCGCCGTCGTGCCCCGCGACGGATGGCTCGCGGGCGCGCGCGCGGGACTCGGCGTGGATACACCCGTTGGACCGATTCGCGCGGAGTACGGCTACAACTCGGCGCACCGCGGAACGGTGTTCATTCGCGTGGGGCGCTGGTTCTAGACTTGGGGTGGTCGGAGGAATACCCGACAGCGCGTGAATTTTTTGTTAATAACATGGAATCTCGCCGCTTCAGGCGTGTTCGCCCGCGATCTTTCAATTGCGGCATTTCGGCGCTGTGCCCAGAGGTCAGTCGATACATGTCTGAGCGATCCGACTCGATGTCAGATGCCGCGAGGAGGTTGTCGTCTGTGCTCATCGTGGATGACGAGGCCAAGATTCGAAGTGCGCTGCGGCAAGCGCTCGAGCGAGAAGTAGGAGCCATCTTCGAGGCATCGAATGGACGGGATGCGATTGCGATCGCGGAGCAGAAGCGCCCCGCGGTGGTGATCATCGATCTCGGTCTGCCGGACATGGAGGGGATCGAGGTCTGCCGGACCATCCGTGCCTGGTCGAGCGTGCCCATCCTCGTCCTGTCCGCCCGAACCGACGAGCACGAGAAGGCGAGTCTGCTGGAAGCGGGCGCGGATGATTACATCACGAAGCCGTTCAGCACCGTGGAGCTGCGCGCGCGCGTGCGCGCGGCCGTCCGCAGGTCGCAGATGGCACCCGTGCCCGGAACGGACGCACCGATCGTCATCGGCGACCTCGTGATCGATACGGCGCGGCGCACGGTCACGAGTGCCGGATCGGATGTGCATCTGACGCCAACCGAATGGGGATTGTTGCGCGTGCTCGTGGCGAACGCGGGCAAGCCCGTCACGCACGAGAAACTGTTCCGGGCGGTGTGGGGACAGGCGGAGGGCGACGCGCAGCTCTACCTGCGCGTGTACGTGGCGCATCTGCGGCGCAAGCTGGAGGGAGACTCGTATCGGCCGCGCCTGATTCTCACCGAACCGGGCGTCGGCTACCGGTTCGTGCTCGCGACATGACATCGCCGCCGGTATCGAGCGTGAATGAAAGTCGCGTGGGCCATCGCGCGCAGCGATGGGTCATGGCGTTCCTCGGGCTGTTCGCGCTCACGGGTGTGATGCTGCTCGTGCGGGACCAGCTCGAAAAGGCACACGTCGCCCTGCTGTACCTCCTCGTCGTGCTCGTCGGTAGCGCAGTGGATGGCAGTGCGCTGGGACTCACGCTCGCGGGAAGTGCGTTTCTGCTCTTCGATTTTCTGTTTCTTCCCCCGTATTACACACTC
>DATGDQ010000124.1:0-6447 GCA_035310785.1 Gemmatimonadaceae bacterium
GTGAGCGCGTCGCGACTCGATGTGCCCGAGCCCATACTCGTGTCGGACGTCGCCGAGGAGCCGGTGCCGCTTCCCTTTCCTCCGGTCGCGCACGCGATCATGAGCGCACTCGCGCACGCGAGTCCGGTGACGATGACGCGCCGTCCCAACATATGTGAAGCAATCATTGGTAAAGCCTCGAGTGAGTGGTTCGTTCGCTTCTGCGCCCGATCAGCGGGCGCTCGTCGAATCGCCTTGCGCGTAGCTGGTGCTGTCCTGCGGCATGAACGTGGCGTGCAGGAAGACGTCATCCGGCAGGTAACGCTGCGCGGCGGCCTGCAGTTGCTCGGGAGGGACTTCCCGCTCCGGGTACGGCGAAGGAATGCGGTCCAGCGGAATCCCCAGACGGCGATACAGAATCATGGTCTGCGTCCAGTACGCATTGCTCTGAAGCCGCGTCTCGAGCTGCCGCCGCTGCACGGTCGCCACGCGCGTCGCCTCGGCCTCGGTCACTTCCTTCGTTCGCAGAGCGTCTACGAGGTGCTCGAGCTCGACATTCAACTGGTGCATCCGCTCCGGCGCGGCATCGAAGCCGGCCAACACCCGGAAGTGCTCATCGGGAAGAGCGAGCGTCTCGCTCTGGACGAAGGGGGAGTACGTGCCCGAGAGCTGCTCGCGCACGCGCGTGCGCAGGCGGTCCTGGAACACGGATGCGAGTGCGCCCAACCGCTGCCGCTCGCGCAGATACTCGTCCGGCTTTGTCGGGAACGGGCCGTCGAACACCAGTACCGTCTGCGCCTTGGGAAGCGGCAACGTGTTGACGATCCGGTTCAGCCGATGCATGAAGGGCTTCACGTCCTCGCCCTTGGGCGTCTCGTGTTCTCCCGTGCTCGGCAGACTGGCGAGGTAGCGCTCCACGAAGGGCTTCGCCTCCGCGGGCGAGATTGCGCCCACGAGCGTGAAGGTGAAGTTGCTCGCGTTCCCGAAGCGATCGTGATGTGCCGCGAGGAGCTGCCGCGCCGTGGCCAACTCCGCGAGCTGCGTCTGCACCGGCTGCAGACGCGGATTGCCGCCGTCCAGCAGCTGATTGAGCTGATCATCGATCGAGAAGCCCGTGCCCTGGTACTTGGCGAGCGTCTGCCAGCCGGCGAGCGTGGCCGAGTCGATGATCGGCGCGGTGAACTGCACGTGCAGCAGCTGAAAGAGCGTCTCGACGGACTTGGGCGAGCCCTCGACCGCCATGGACTGATCAGTGAAGCCGATGTTCGCATTGAAGGAGCGGAACCCGCTCAGCGCCAGCTTGTCGGAGAGCGTGGCGTGCCCGAAGGAGCCGACGTTCGCCACATCGGTCATGAGACGCGCCACCATTCGCCCCGGTGTGAAGAAGAGCGAATCGGGCATCGTGGAGAATCCGCCCGGACCCCACGCGTTCAACAGCAGCTCATCCGGATCGTTCTGGGTGGGCTTGATGAGCACCCGCGCGCCGTTGGAGAGCGTCCACTCGGTGATCCCCGCCACGCTATCCATGCTTTCGTGCACGATGGTGCCGGGCTTCGGCATGGTAACCAAGAGCGGGCCGCCGGGATTCGCCGCCACGCTGTCGATCAACGGCGAGATGGGCGCGTGCTGGACGGAGTCGAAGAGTGCGAGCACGCTCTCCTTGGTGGGAGGGCGCACGTGCGAGAACTCGGGAACGTTGATCGTCACGCGCCGGCCGCCGGACTGGCGCCAGACACGTGCCGCCTCGGCGAGCACCTGCGGCGTGATCGTCTGCAGGATGGGTCGCGCGAGTGCCAGCTCCTGTGTGGCGCTGAGAAGTGAGACGTCCGCCGTGAGGTAATGCTGCACGTACGTGTTGGCGTACGCGCCCGAGGACAGGGCGCGCTCGCTCGCGGCCGCATGCTCGTACTGTCGCAGGAGCACGGCCTTCCGGCGCTCGAGCGTCGCAGCGGGAATGCCGACACGGGCGATCCGCTCGTACTCGCCCACGACGGTCGCGAGACCGCGCTCCAGGCTGTCCGGCAACGCGATGAGCTGGAATCCCATCACGTTGTACGGGCGCACCGCCCGCCCCTGCTCCAGCTGCGTGATGATGAAGGGGCGCGACGGACGCGCGCCGATGCCGAGCAGCTGCTGCTGCAGCTCGTCGGTCAGAAGCTCCTGCACGATTTGCTGGCGCAGTGCCACGCGGGGATCACTGGGAGTCGGCGGCACGGGCCACAGCACCTCAGCGCTGGGATTGACCGGCCCCAGGTATACGTGCACCAACGTTCCCGACACCGAGCGCAGCGCCGGCGTGAGCCTGTGTCGCGGGTTCTTGGCGGCGGGGATGGCACCGAAGCGACGCACGATCTCGCGCTGCATCGCCGCGGGGTCGAAGTCGCCCACGACGACCACCGCCATGAGATCGGGGCGGTACCAGTCGTGATAGAATCGGCGGATGGGACTCGGCTGCGCGTGCTCCAGCAGCGTCGTGTCGCCGATCGGCTGCCGGTCGAGATACGGCGAGCCGCCGTAGAGCAGCGTGTCGAAGTGCGATGTCACGCGCTGCGTGACGGTGTCCTGGAGTCGCGTCCGCCACTCGCCCATCACCACGCCGCGCTCCGCCACGACCTCGTTCGAATCGATCAGGATCCCGCCACCCGCCCAGTCCTGGATGACGTCGAGTCCCTGGGAGAGTATCGTGGCATCGTCGGACGGCAGGGTGAGCGTGTACACCGTCTCATCCGGCGACGTGAACGCATTGAGGTCCGCGCCGAATCGCATCCCCGCAGTCTCGATGAAGTCCTCGAGGGTGTTGTGCGGGAAGTGCGTGGTGCCGTTGAAGGCCATGTGCTCGAGAAAGTGGGCAAAGCCCTGCTGGTCCTTGTCCTCGAGCACGGAGCCGGCGTTCACGGCGAGGCGCAGCTCGACGCGGTGCGCCGGCGCGCGGTTGGCGCGCAGGTAGTAGCGCAGCCCGTTGGGGAGCGTCCCCGTGACGAGCGACGAGTCTTGCAGTGCGTCAGTAGAAGCGCGCGCGTTGTTCGTGATGGTGCGGCCGGCGCTGTCCGCGCGACGCACTGCATGTGCTCGCGAGTGCATCGTCCCCTCGCCGACGTTGGCGGCGGCGGTGCGGCCCGCGAACGCGAGCAAGGCCACGCCCAGTATCCCTGCGGCGATGCGCCGCACGATCTCACCGCGCTGCACGATCCCCTCCCGCCTTTTCGCGTTGCACCAGAGCATCGACGAACTGGATCGTCGCCGGCTCGTTGAAGATCACGTCCACGATGATGCCATCCTGATCGACGAGGTACTTGCCGCCGAATCCACCCTCTTCCGACTGCCAGCTCTTGCCGAAGCTGTAGGCGATGGCGTTCGGCGTGCGTTTGTCCACCCGACGGCCATCGGGTGCGGGGAGATTCCAGAATTCCCGTTTGGTCACGGACACTACCGCACCCTTGATGTGGAACGACTCGAGCCAGTTGCGGTAGAGCTCCGCCTCCTCGGCTGGAGATGGTGGAGGCGCGTGCAGGAAGCTGCCTCTGGTGCCCACGACGAACGTGACGTCGAGCCCGGGGAATCGGTCGCTCAGCCTTCGCAGGAAGGTGTAGGGATACACGCAGGCATCCGTGTCCACGTCCCAGGAACCGATGCCGAGACAGGCGCCGTAGAGCGCGCTTCCGTCGACGAATTCGACCACTGACACGTGCCGGGACGCCGGGTGCTTCTCTCCTGACGCTTCGCGCGGAAACCAGAAATCACCGGTCACCTGCGGCGCACGTTCTCCGAGGGGTAGCGGGAACGCTTCCGGGCGCTCCTTGGTGAACTTCGTCCACATGGTGCGCATGAGCCCGACCATCGCCACCGTGCTGTGGCGGAGGCTGTCGACCAGCGTCTTCACGCCCACGATCTCCTGCACCGCGGCGTAGACGACCAGGTTGCCGCCCTGAGGGCCCAGCTTCGTGAACTTGTCGGATTCGCGCTCGGCCGGTGTGAGGGAGTCGGCCACGGCCACGATCCACTGTGCCGCGCGGCGCGAGCGCGCAGTGTCGCCCGCCTCGCGAGACGCCTCCATCAACCGATTGTAGAGCGCCAGTCGATCGAGACGATCACCGCCAGCGTGCGCTCGAGCAACCAGCAGCTGCTCCGCCGGCGCGAGCCGTCGCGGCTGGGCGTGGAGGTAGATATCGACCGCCGAGTCCTCGACCGCGGTCTGCTCGTGTGTGCTCTTCGCCGGGATCGCGCTCAGTCTTCGTTCCAGGAGCGCCTTCGCATCGGCATCCTGGTCCGCGGTGAGATAGAGCTGCATGAGAAGCGCGAAGTCGGTGAGCTTCGCGGTCCGCTGATCGAAGCGCGCGGCGCAGCGAGCGGCCGCCTGCATCACGGGCGCAGGGAGGGGCCTCAAGTTCTCCTGCATGTCCCAGGGCATGGTGTCGCGCCAGACGGTTTCACTGCGAAGAGCGTATTGACCCTCGCTAACCCGCTTCGTCGCGGCGACGCATTGGTCGACGGTGGTGTACTTGGTGACGTCCACGGTCGTATCCGGCCACGCGAAACGTGTCTGCGCGGCGGCGGAAGAGGCGATCGTCAGCGCGACGCATTGCATCGCGAGCCGTGCGAGCCGGCGCGACGCCCACCGGGTGTGTTGGCAAGAGAAAGTGGGCACGGTCAGATCGCGTCGATGGTGGAGGTGAAGCTGAAGTCGCGGGTCTTGAGTGACGGCACGATCGCCGGTGTGAGCGGAATTCCCTGCTCGTACGCGTTTCGCACCGGCCGAAAGACCGGCACCGGCACGCCGAGCTGCTCGATGCTGTTGAGGGCGAAGAGCGGCGACTCCGTGAAGCGGAGGTTCTTGACGGCCTTCGAGATCTTCCCGTGCTCGATGAGCCACAACCCATCGCGCGTGAGGCCAGTGGAGAGCAGGCTGACGGGATCCAGGCCACGAATATCCGAGAAGCGCGTCACCAGGAGCCCACGCTGGGTGGTGGCGATCATCTCGTCGATGCTCGTGGTGCCACCGCTCATGCGGTACCCCCACATGCCTCGACGCGGCGGATTCTTGCCGAGAGAGGCGAGCGCATAGTCGCGCACGTACTCCAGACTCGTGAGCACGCCCTTGTCGAAGAAGGTGACCGGCTCCATCCAGGGCTGAGGGAGAATCCCGAGTCGCGGGTCGGCGGGGTCGTGATCGATCGTGATCCGCTCGTCGATCACCTTGAGCCCCAGCTTCGTGCGCCAAATGGGATTCCGGCCGATCTGCACCGCGTCATCGATCGCGAGCGCCCATGGCCCTTGCCCGCTCTCCGCGAGCGTGCGGTCCAGCGATCCCGCGATGATCTGCATCAGGTCCGCCACCGCTTGCGGCTCGAGGATCACGGTGTAGCGTCCGGGCTCCAGAACCACGGGATTTCTCGAGGCCTCGCACTTCTGGAGCGCGCGCGCACCGAGAGCGGCCGCGTCGATGCTCTGCCAATCGAAGCTCGACAGTCCAGCCCACCCCGAGCCTGCGCCCTGCTGATCGCGCACGGTCATCGAGCACTGCGCCTGCGTCCACTGGACGTACGGAATGTCGAGCAGGGTATACGGACCTGCCGGACGCTCCGAGCTCACGCGCATGCTGGTCCCTGCGTGCGTTTCGATGTAACCGGCGGCGAGGAATCCCTTCGCCTCGGCCGGATCGATCAGCCCGCGGGCAATCTCCCCGCGCGTCTCGGGAGATACCTTGTACGTCGAGTCGCTCCAGATCGCCGTCTTGGGCCAGGTGCCCTTCGGCTGGGGCGGGAGGTATGCATGCGGCCGCACCGGCGCGTGCGACGCCGCGGCGAGTCGCTCGGCGGCGCGCACCGTGGCCTCGAGCGATTCGTCGTCGAGCTGATTCGTGATCGCCTTCCCGCCGCCCAGGTTGGGAATGACGCGATGGATCTCGATCTGCACGTCGCGCCGATCGCTCGCGAGGCTCACGCGATTGCGCGCCCAGCGAAGCTCTCCTCTCGTCCAGCTCCCGATCTGCACCTGTGTCTCGCCGCCGCCGTGGGCGAAGGCGAAGACGCGCTGTGCGATCGCCTCGCAGTCTGCCTTGGTGAGGATTCGCTCCTCGTCGGCCAGGAGACGCTTGGGTTCCGCGCGGCGTCCACCGGGGATGCCGCCGCTCTTCGTGCGCACGTTCATGCTTTCCTCAGTGGATCGATGATCGTCAGGTCCTTCACCAGGGCTGCCGGAGCGGTCACGCTGTGATTGTACTCCTGAACCGGCTCTCCCTTGCTCGCTCGCATCCCGTAGCGGCGGAGGCTCCCTTCGCCCCCGAGCGCCTGGAGCGATTTCCACAACTCCGTCGAGCGGAACAGAAAGCCTCCCGCCAGGCGATTCACGCGCTTGCCCTGCTTCACCTCATAGAGCCGCCCGTTTCCGAGCCCACTCGAGCGCTGGAAGTCGAGATCCACCCCACCCGACTTCACCGCGACCCCGCGCACCATTCCACTCACGAGGGCG
>DATGDQ010000125.1:0-12408 GCA_035310785.1 Gemmatimonadaceae bacterium
TGATCTTCCAGGATTTCGTGCGCTTCGACATGCGCTTCGACGAGAACATCGGCGTGGGCGAGATCGAGCGTGTGCGGGGGTATCTCGATCATGTCGAGGGCAATGGCACGGCGCCGCCGGAGCCGGTGGAGCTCGTGGATGCGGCAGAGCAGTCCCTCGCGGCGTCGCTGCTGCCGCGCTTTGCGGGAGGGTATCAGCAGATGCTCGGGCGCCGCTTCGAGGGCGGCGTCGCGCTCTCGGGGGGCGAGTGGCAGAAGATCGCGCTGGCGCGCGCGTACCTGCGCGAGGCGCAGGTGCTGATCCTCGACGAGCCGACGGCGGCGCTGGATGCCCGAGCGGAGTACGAGGTGTTCATGCGCTTTTCGGAGCTCGTGGCGGGACGCATGGCCGTGCTCATCTCGCACCGATTCTCGACGGTGCGGATGGCCGATCGCATCATCGTGCTCCAGAACGGCGGGGTCGCCGAAGAGGGCACGCACGAGGAGCTGGTGGCGCGAGGCGGCCTCTACTCGGAGCTGTTCACCCTTCAGGCGGCCGGGTATCGATAGCGATCGTCGACCGAGCGGAGTGGAACGCGAATGCGCGCCGGGAGCGCGCCTCAGCTGAGCACGGATCAAGATAATGTGACGAAACGAGTCGCGCGCTGGGAGACTGAGCTGCGCGAGCGTCCCGTCACTCCTTGATCAGATACCCCCGTCCGCGTACGGTCTGGATGAGCGGGTGCCGCTTGTCCTCGTCGAGCTTCTTGCGGAGATAGTTGATGTAGACGTCCACGACGTTCGTGAGCGGATCGGCGTCGTGCTTCCACACGTGCTCGCTGATCATTTGGCGCGACACGATTCTTCCCGCATTTCGCATGAGGTATTCGAGCAGTGCGTATTCCTTTTGTGTGAGCTCGATCACTCGGCCGCCTCTCTCGACGCGACGCGTCACCGGATCCACCGACAGATCGCGCACCCGCATCGTGGTGCTGCCCGCGGTGATGGACGAGCGACGGAGCAGTGCCTTCACCCGCGCGAGCAGCTCCGCATATTCGAACGGCTTCGCGAGATAGTCATCCGCACCCGCGTCGAGCCCGCTGACCTTCTCGTCGACCGTGACCCGCGCGGTGAGCATGAGCACCGGAAACCGGAATCCGCGCGATCGCAGCTCGCGCGCGAGATCGTACCCGCTCAGCTTCGGCAATCCGACGTCGAGAATGGCGATCGCGGGCGCATCATCGAGCACCTTGCTGAGCCCATCTTCTCCGTCCGACGCCGTGCGCACCACGTAGCCTGCCGTGCTGAGGATGCGAGGCAGGACGGCGAGGAGATCCGGATCATCTTCGACCACCAGGACGGAATCGTGCAGCGGCGATTCGGGCATATCCCTCGGATGCTTGGTGAGTGCACGGCGGAGCCGCGGTTGCTCGCTCTTGATCGATAGATGCGAGACACCTTTCTTTCAAGGGTGAGCGAGCATCGACTGCGCGATGGTATCGAATTCGGCGTGATCGCCGGAGCCGCGACGGCCGGGGCCCTGATGGGCTTCGGCCATGCGCGCGGCGCGACGTTGCAACCGCTGAATGCGGTCGCACACATGTTCGCCGGCAGCCGCGCATTCATGACGACAGGCTTTCAGCCGGTGATCACCGGCGGCGCGCTCATCCTGCACTTCGTCTCGATGATCATTTGGGGTCTCCTCCTCGCATACATCGCTGCGCCTCTCAGTGGTGTGGCGCGAGCGATCGCGCCGGTGAGCGTCGGAGTCGTGGCGTACCTCGTCGACCGCTTCATCGCACCGAACGGACTGCGCCCCGGATTCGAGCAGCTGCTGTCGAGTGGAGAAACGACCTTCGTCTACGTCGTTTTGGCCGCCGCGCTCGCGGCGGGGCTGTGGGCATCCAGCCATCGAGTGCCGCACCACTGATACGATTCGTCGCGGACTGAAACACTGGTGTCACTTGCAGGCAACACTCGATGTTGTCCGCTTTCACCCGATATGTCCGCCTGTATCATTGTGGTGTAGTACAACGCGAGAATGGTGAGCGCGAGAGTGATCGCGGTTCGGCCTCGCTCTTGCTCTTCTCATCGCCTGAGCCAATGGCTCGCGGACGTCAGCGAACGTCCGGCGCACGACCATTTTTTTTCATAGGAGGGAAAATGGCCTTCCTCGTAATGCTCGAGGAAGGTGTCGATCTGTCCCCTGTGCTTGCGCGGGTGGATTCGGTTCCTTCGGCGTTCTCGCATGAGCGTTGCGACCGCGATGTGGTCACGCTCTATGGCGTACCCGAAACCGGATCACTGGCACTCGCACTCGCGGCCGCGGTCGAAAGTCACCGCACGGGCGTGGGCCCGGGCACTTTCCGCCACCTCGGCCTTCTGGTCGGGCGTGGAGCCGTAGGTGACGCCGCGTGGCGAGACACCACGACCGGCGAGATCGTTACCCGCGATCTGGACATCCCGCTCGATGTCCTCACTGCTACCGCACAGCACCTCGTTGTGCACTTCGGATCGAAGCTGCAGCGGCTGGTCGCAGGACTGTCCATGCCGGATTGGCCGGAAGGCGCACGACGCGCCATCTCGATCACTCTGGACCCCGTCATCGAGCCCACGCGGGCGGCAATCGCCAAGATCGAGAGCGTGCTCGAGATCTTTCGCGAGACCGACGGAATGGCCTTTGAACTCGAGGGAGACTAACGAACTTTCCCAGTCTGAACGATGGTTGAACGGGAGCGCCTCGGCGCTCCCGTTCGTACATCCGGGGGTCGGGCGACGCGCGATTCTGTCTGGAGATCGCCCTGTACGCACCGTAACTTCGCGTCCATGATCACTCCCCGCATTCTCGTCTGCGCTGCCGCGCTCACCATGGCCGCGTCGACTCGCGCGCCCGCCCAGTCACCCATCGCCGGCCTCGACGCGTACGTCGCGCGAGGCGTGAAGGACTGGAACGTACCCGGCCTCGCCATCGCCGTCGTGAAAGACGATAGCGTGGTGTTCGCCAAGGGATACGGCGTTCGCCAGCTCGGCACTCACGATTCCGTGAACACGCACACGCTCTTCGCGAATGCATCCACCACCAAGGCGTTCACGGCGTTCCTGGTCGAGATGCTCGCCGACGAAGGGAAGCTGCGCATGGATGCGCCGGTGATCGACTACATGCCGGCTTTTCGTCTCTCCGATCCCGTGGCCACACGGGAAATCACGATCGCGGACCTGCTCTCGCACCGCACCGGTGTGCCCGAAGCCGACTATCTCTGGTACCAGGACACATCGTCGTTTCCCGAGATCATGCGTCGCCTGAGCTACGTGCCGTTCGACGCGCCAGTGCGCTCACATTTCGAGTACCAGAACATCACGTACGCGCTTGCAGGAGAGATCGCGGCGCAGCGTGCCGGCCTGCCGTGGGCGACGCTCGTACGCGAGCGAATTCTCACGCCACTCGGCATGCGCGAGACCACGACGGGCACGCCCGATGTGCGGACGCACCCGAACGTGGTCTCCGGTCACGACTACGTGCACGACACGCTGCGCGCCATCCCTCGAGACGATGCCGACAACATCGCCCCGGCCGGTGCGATGTACTCGAGCGTGTCCGACATGGCGCTCTGGATGCGGTTCTTGCTCGACAGTGCGCGCCTCGGCGGGAAACGCGTGCTGTCGCCGCGCGGCTACGCCGATCTCTTCGCGCCACACATTCTGGTCGACGACAAGGAGTTCTACCCCACCGCCAAGCTCACGCACCCGCGCTTCCAGGCGTACGGTCAGGGATGGTTCCTGGAGGATTACCGCGGTGAGTTCGTCGCCTTTCACACCGGGAGCATCGACGGGCTCTCTGCCATCGTCGGTCTCATCCCCTCGAAGCGGCTGGGTGTGGTGATCTTCGCGAACCGCGATCACGCCGAGCTCCGCCAGGCGCTCATGTACACCGTGTTCGACCGCTTCCTCGGGCGCACCACCCACGACTGGAGCGCCGAGATGCGTCCGATGTACGCGGCGCAGGCGGAGGAGCGGAAGGGCGCCGAGCGCCGGATCGACGCCGCACACACGACGGGGACGAAGCCCTCCCTGCCGCTCGATCGCTACGCCGGCGTGTACAGCGACAGCGTCTACGGTACGGCGGCCGTGGCACTCAGGGACGGGAAGCTCGTCGCCACCTTCAATCCGCTCGCGTACGCTACGCTCGAGCACTGGCAGTACGACAGCTTCATGGCCTATTGGAACAAGGCCTATCGCGGTCGCCAGCTCGTCACTTTTCGGCTCGCCGACGACGGGACCGTTTCGGGGCTCGCAGTGGGCGATGACGTGCTCTACAGGCGCGTCAAGCCGAAGAGTTAAGTTGGTAGGTACCTCTCACCCTGATCGATTCATGAAATTCTTGGTTCTCATCTACAACGAGCCGGAACTGCTCGACGCGCTCCCGTCCAGTGAGTTCGAGACGACAATGCGTGGGTGTTTCAACAAGGCCGATCAGCTCAAGAAGGATGGAAAGCTCCTCGATTCGAGGATGCTGCAGGCACCCAGCACCGCCAAATCGATCCGCGTTCGCAACGGCCGACGGACGACACACGACGGTCCGTTCGCCGAGACCAAGGAAGTGCTCGGAGGCTTCAACCTGATCGAGGCCGAGGACATGGACGAGGCGTTGCGCATCGCCGCGGAATTCCCGTGGTCGGAAACTGGCTGCATTGAGGTGCGCCCGCTCGAGGATATGGACGCCATGCGGCGGCGTGTGAAGGCCGAGCCCGCGCACGCCCGGGCCTGAGACGACGTTCAGCCTATCGACGCGATAACGCTTCGGATGCGGAAGTGTCACGCGAGCGAGCGAATGCAAGCTCGTCGTGTGGTGCGCAGACGAGCGAACGCCGGGTCGCCGTGTAGATCGTACGGCCATAGCTGATCTGGCTCTTTCTGTCGACCGCGACGTGGACGCGCCTCGCAACCTGGCTGGTGAGCCACTCCGCCTGAGTGAGCGTTCGCGAGCGCGCCCTCAGGGCGCGACGCCCGCCGTCGCCTTCGGCTGTTTGTAGGTGAACCGCTTCCCCTCGTAGTTGCGGAAGACCACCTCGTCGTCCGTGATCTCTTCGACGTACTCGGGGAGGAGCGGCACCTTGCCGCCGCCACCCGGAGCATCGATGACGAAGTGCGGCACCGCGAGTCCCGATGTCCAGCCGCGCAGCGCCTGGATGATCTCGAGCCCGGTCTGGACCATCGTGCGGAAGTGCTCGCCCCCGGCCACCTGGTCCGCCATGTAGATGTAGTACGGCCGCACGCGCGCCTTCAGCAGCTCGTGCATCAACTTCATCATCACCTTCGGGTCGTCGTTCACGCCCTTGAGCAATACCGTCTGACAGCCCAGTACGACGCCGGCACGCGACAGGCGATCGAGCGATGCGACCGCGGCCGGCGTGAGCTCGCTCGGGTGATTGAAGTGCGTGTTCATGTAGATCGGGTGGTACTTCTGCACCATGTCGCAGAACTCGGGGGTGATCCGCTCGGGCAAGTGTGACGTGATGCGGCTGCCGATCCTGATGATCTCGATGTGGGGGATCTCGCGCAGCTTCTGCAGGATGTACTCGATGCGGCGGTCGGACAGCATCATCGGATCGCCACCCGAGAGGATGATGTCGCGAATCTCCGTGTGCTCGCGAATGTACGCGAACGCGGAGTCGTACTGGTTGAGCGGGATCTTCTCCGGGTCGCCGACCTTTCTGCGGCGCGTGCAGAAGCGGCAGTACGACGCGCACACCGGGCTCACCAGAAACAGAACGCGGTCGGGATAGCGGTGCGTGATGTTCGGAACGGGCGAGTCGGCATCCTCGTCGAGCGAGTCGACGACGCCATCCACTATCTCGAGCTCGCGAACCGTCGGGACGTACTGGTTCCAGATCGGATCACCAACCTGCTTGATCTGCTCCAGCGCGGCGGGCGTGATCCGCACCTGAAACGCGTCGAATGCCGGGCGAAGCGCTTCGACGTCGATGACGTCGTGACCGAACTTGTCGGCCAGCTTCTCGAGTGTGTCCACGCTTCCTTCGCGCAGCACCTTCTGCCATTCACTCATGGCGAGCCTCCTCGCCGGCGCCAGGCGCCAGCATCTTCGAGAAAATCACCCGGTCATCACCCACCGCATAGAATCCGCGCACGCGCGCGCGTTCCACGTATCCGGCGCGCACGTAGAAACGGCGCGTCCGCGCATACGATTCGCGTGACGATGTCTCGGCCACGAACAGCCGTGCACCGCGACCTCGCAGCAACTCCTCCACTGCATGCATCAAGCCCCGCGCGTAGCCGCCGCCCTGCGCACGGGGATCCACCGCGAGCCAGTAGAGGTCGTACCCGCGATCCGTGCCGGGCGTGGGACCCCAGCACGCATAACCCTGCAAGATTCCCTCCTCGTCGAAGGCGCCGATGAGCTCATACGACTCCGCCGATCGCATCCCATCATCGAACAGCTCGAGCGCGACGTCGATCTCCGCCGGTGCGAACACGCCCGTTGCTGCGAGAATGGCGACGACGCGCTCGCGGTGGTGCGGCGCGAGCGGGGCGACGAGCCGGGCGGCGTGCCCGGCGTGTGCTGCGCCGCTCAGCGCTGCCCGACGGCGAAGAGCTCGAGCTCGGGGGTCTCGCTCTCCACGGCCACGCCGGAGAGGCGCAACGCAACGGCCCACTGATCGAGCGTGGACGGGCGCTCGCGATGCAGGCCGCGCTCACAGATCGCGCGAACCAGCGCGCCGTAGTCGAGTCCCTCGACGCGCGCCATCCGCGCGAGTCCGGCGTCGGGCGCGAGATCGGGATTCGAGTTCACCTCGAGGATCCACGGCTTTCCAGCGCGATCGATGCGGAAGTCGACGCGTCCGTAGCCATCGCCGCCCACCACCCGCCACGCCTGCATCGCGAGGCGCTGCAGCTCGTCCGCCAGCTCACTCGGAAGCTCGGCCGGACACTGCGGTTGCGCGCCCGTGTCCTCGTTGCTCCCGACATCCCACTTCGAGCGATACGACACGATGCGCCACATCCCCTTGGGCATCGCGCCGAAGTGGATCTCGGAGACGGGCAGCACCTGATCACCAACGATGCCGACGTTTACCTCGCGTCCGTCGATGAATCGCTGCACCAGCACTTCGTCCCAGCGCTCGTGCATCGAGCTCACGCGCTCGGCGAGCGCACGCATGGTGCGCACCACCGAACGCTGCTCGACACCCACGGATGCATCTTCCGCGGCCGGTTTGCAGATGGCGGGAAAGCCGACGGCCGGAATCGGATCACCCCGGCGCACGGTGGCGAATCGGGGAATCGGTAGGCGCGAGCGATCGAGGATCGCGTTCACCACGTGCTTGCGCAGACAGAGCGACGCCGTCCACGACGAGCTTCCCGTGAAGGGAATCCCGAGGACCTCGAGCGCGGAGATGACTGTGGGCTCGAGCTCGGCCACGCCGTCTATCCCTTCGCAGAGATTGAAGGCGATGTCGCACTTGGTGCGCCGCACACGCTCGATCCACCGGCCGTCCGTGTGCACGGGCACGCGGACGGTCTGATTTCCCTCTGCCTCGAGAACCGCTTCCACGGCCTCGACGGTCTCGAGAATGAGCAGATCGGGCGACTTGCCGAGCGCCGATGCGCCGTCGAACAAGAGTGCAATTTTCATCGGACCCCGCCTCGTGGTGGGGCCGATACGCACGAGCTCCGGAAACTAGGCTCGAGCGCTCAGCCCAACGCCGCCGCGCGTCGCACTCGACGCGTAGCCTTTCCCGACAGGGCAACTCCCTGTCGCTCCGCGGCGAAACGCAGGGAGCGCTGGATGAGCTCATCGTAGCTCAATCCGGCTGCCCGCGCGGCCTTGGGAAAGCACGAGTTGTCCTCGGGACGGGGAAGGATTCCCGGAAGGGGATTCACTTCCACCACGTTCGGCACGCCGGAAGCATCCAGTCGCACGTCGATGCGCGACCAATCGCGGCAGCCGAGAACCTGGTAGGCGGAGAGCACGACCTCTTCGATCCTGCTCCGCAGCGCCTCGTCGATCCTCGCAGGACACTCAAAAATCTCCAACGGGTGGCTCCGATCATCCCAGAGCCACTTGGCTTCGAAGCCGTACACCGGAAGCGCGCCCGGCGGCAGAGCATCGAAGTTCATCCCGACGATCGGCAGCACGTGCGCGCCATCGCCGTTGCCCATGACCGCGCAGGTGAACTCACGTCCTGGGAGGTACTCCTCCACCAGTACGGGCTGCGCGTACCGCTCGAGCAGAAACGCAGTTTGCTCCTGCGCCTCCGCAACCGTGCGGCAGTAGTTGTCTTCCGTGATCCCCTTCGAGGAGCCCTCGTGCACCGGCTTCACGAACAGCGGAAGACGAAGCCGAGTGCTTCCGGTTTTGGTCTTGCGCGTGGTGAGGCGATCGAGCATCGCGGGGATCTCGGCGGCATTCCGAATGAGCGCGAAGGGCGCCGTCGGTACGCCGTGATACGCCAGAAACTCTTTCGTGCGCGCCTTGTCCAGGCACAGTGAGAGCGAGAACGGATCGGATCCCGAATATGGGATGCCGAAGAATTCGCAAATTGCGGGAACGTGGGCCTCGCGATTTACGCCGCCCATGCCCTCCGCAATGTTGTAGACGATGTCCGGCTGAGTCGCCCGCAGGCGCTCGGGGAAATCGGAGTTCGCCTCCAGGCGGATTACCTCGCCGAGGGGGCCGAGCGCCTGCTCGACGGCGTTGATGGTCTCGGCGCTGTCCCACTCCGCGAACTCGTCGTCGACGTCGGCCGCGGCAATGCCGGCGGCTCGAGCGCTCTTCTCATCCGGCGCGCTCGACCACTTAGGCGGTGAGTTACTGGGAGGCTCTTCGTCGGGACGCGCATCCTCGGCGCCGTCCTCGAGACGAAGAGCAGGTACTTCAGGCTTCTGATTGTAGGCGAACCCGATTCGTGTCATCCGATCCTGCTTGAGGACAGACAATTCCGCTCGAACACTCGCCGACCCAGTTCGCGCAGCCACTCGTTCATTTGACGCGCATCTCGCGAAAATCGTTCACGCCGCCGTGCTCTCACTACGTGCAAACGCGATGCCTGTTTCGCAGGTGCGAGCAAAATAAGAGTCAATGAAAAGCAATGCAATGATTTTTCCCTTACGCTCGAAATTATTTCAGACTTTGTGAAATCCGACTCGGGCTGCTTCGCGCCGATCCTCTCCGACGTAGATCTCGAAATCCGAGAAGAAACCCGGCGCCTCCGCCGCGAGCAGTCGGAGCGCCGCGACCGCCAGCCGGCGAATCTCCAGCTCCGCACCTTCGCTCGATCGCAGCTCGAGCATCGTTCGCCACGCTCGCGCGTTCGCCGTCACCACGATCTTCGTCTCGGTGGAGTTCGGCAGCACGCCACGGGCGGCCTCTCGCGCCATCTTCCGACGATGGACTTTGTCTCCCACCCAGGCGTAACGCTCCATCAGCTGCTCCACGAGCGAGATGTAGCTCGCGAGCGCGCCATCCACCTGGCTGCGCCACGCGCTCTCGAGCGCCTCATCGCCGGCAACCGCCGGGGGCACGACGAAGCTCGCGTCCTTCTCATCGACGTAGCGCTGGGAGAGCTGCGAATAGGCGAATCCCGCCCGGTGGCGCACCAGCTCGTGCGTGAGCGAGCGACTCACGCCCTCGAAGAGGAGCGTGTAGTTCGCGTGCTCGAGAACGCTCCCGTGGCCCTGCTTCTTGATGTTCTCCAGATAGTCCCGCGTCGTGCGACCCGCTGGATTTCTCTGACTCATGTAACAGAGACGGCCGGCGAACTCGGCGAGCTGCTCGCCCGGCGTGCTCTCACCGAGCCAGGCGACGTCGAGGTGCTCGGGGGCGGTGAAGGCGGGCTTCGCGAGAAGGGTGATGCGCGGCTCGTAGTAGTACACGGATCTCCAGGAGAGTAGGCTGTGGCGGCTCAGCGGCCGCCGATCATCGAAAGTCGAAAATTGCCCCACGCGCGGTCGCGCTCGATGGTGTCGAGCGCGGCGCGTGCGTCGAGCGGAAGCTCAGGCAGCGCCGGATCGTACTTCACGTCGCCGATCGCCTCGGCGCCCGTGGGCACCTTCACGCCGGGGTTGAAAATATTTTGCGGATCGAATGCGCGCTTGACCAGCGCGAACAGCTCCAGGGAGCGCGCGTCCCACACCCGGTCGAGCAGCGGCGTTCGCAGTCGGCCGTCTCCGTGCTCCCCCGAGAGCGTGCCCCCCAGCCGCGCGGCGAGCGATGTCACCTCTTCGAGGATCGAGCGTACGGTCTCGCGCCAGGTGGGATCTCGAACATCGATGAGCGGGTTCACGTGCACGTGCGAGTCGCCGGCGTGCCCGAAGATGACACCGCGCACCCCGTGCTTCCCGAGAATCTCGCGCACCCCGCGCACATACTCGGGCATGCGCTCGGGTGGCATCGCCGCGTCCTCGATGAACTGCATCGATTTCAGCGACGGCGAGAGCCGGCTCAGGATCGGGCTGGCGGCATGCCGCAGCGTCCAGAGCCGCGCCTCGTCGCCTGCCTCCAGCGCGAGGGTGACGGATGTCGCGCCGCACGCCCGCAGCGCGTGCTCCATCACCTTCGCCGTCGCGGCTGCGGACGTCGGGTCCGCCGCCTCGACCTCCACGAGGAGCACGGCCTCCGTCTCGCTCGCCACATCGATGAGCGAGGGTCCGCTCCGCGCCACGTCGATGAAGGTGCGGTCGAGGAGCTCGCACGCGCTCGCGCCTCCCACTCGTGCGCGCGCTGCCCCATCGACCGCCTGCTCCAGCGTCGCGAATTCCGCCACGAGGCTGCTCGTCGCCGCGGGCCGCGTCGCGAGCGAGAGCTCGACTCCCACGAACATGGCGATCGTCCCCTCGCTGCCCACCAGGAGATCCAGCAGCTCGCCACTCCGGGCATACGCGGCGAGTCCGTATCCGGACGAATCCTTCCGCACGCCGAGGTGCGAGCGCACGCGCGCGGGCGATGCGAGGATCGCCGGGTGCGCGGTGGAAAGAAATCGATCGATCGTGGGCAGCGCGGGCAGTCCTGCACCGCGCCGGACGACCGCGCGCGAGCCGTCCGCGAATACGCAGTCGAGCGCCGTCACCCACGCGCGGGTCGCGCCGAAGCGCAGCGAGTGCGCACCGGCGGCGTTCGTCGCCGCCATGCCGCCGATCGTGCAGAAGGCGCCGCTCGACGGGTCCACCGGAAACCGCAGCTCGTGCTCACGCGCTCGCTCATTCACGGCGCCGCGCAAGGCGCCCGGTCCCACCATCACGCGCCGGCGTTCGCTGTCGACGGGACCGATCGCATCGAGGCGACTCAGATCCACGATCACGCCGGGACCCACGGCACCACCGGCCATACCGCTCCCCGAGCCGCGCGGGATCAGCGCCGTCCTGCTCGCTGATGCCCAGCGCACGAGTGCGGCGACGTCGTCCCCGTCCGCGGGCACCGCGACAGCCGCGGGCATCGCTCGTGCGATCCCCGCTCCTTCGGCGTATACCGCACGCGCGGAATCGTCGTCGCGAAACACACCGCGAAATGCATCGGGCCTCACGCTGGCCACATTGCCTCGTGCGGCGGCCGTTGACAAGCCAGTCGCGGCTCCGTCATCATCCAGCATGGAGAGCGAAGTACCGCTTCGACACGTCGGCCCGCTGATCAAGATCGAAACCGACCGGCGGCTCGGGCACGAATGGGACGAATGGGACGGCGGCGCTCTCGACAACGGTGGCGACTTCACGTCGCCCACGCGCCTGTATTTCGGCTTCACGGCCGTCGGCATCGTGCTCCTCGCGATACTTGCGGCGGCTACGGTCTATCTCCTCGCACCGCGGCTCGCGCTTCTCTCGCGACGACTCCCACCGGCGCTCTACGTTGGCATCGTAGGCCTCGTCGCGCTCTCGCTCTCGTGGCTCCTGCTTCTCGCGCTCTCGGTGTGGACCGGTCGCGCACTGCTTCCGGAACGCCTCGCCGAGCGCGGACTGCTGCTGCGGACGCTCCATCTCGCCTGGCGCGTGGGCGAGATCTTCGGCGTCGAGCGCGACTGGACCGATCACGCGAGCGTCGTCGTATACGACCGGCTCGCCTTCGCGCGCGAGCGGCGCGTCGATCCTTCCGAGCTCCTGATCCTCATCCCGCGTTGCCTCTCGCGCGAGTCGCTCGACGGCGTGCTCGACATCGCCAGGCGCTACGGAGTGTCCGCGTTCGTCGCCACGCGCGGACAGCTCGCTCGCCGAGTGATCCGTGAGCGACGACCCAAGGCAGTCGTCGCCGTCGCCTGCGAGCGCGATCTCGTGAGCGGGTTGCACGACGTCGCCGGCCGCGTCCCCGTGCTCGGCCTCCCGATGACGCTCCCGAACGGCCCGTGCAAGGATGCCGCGCTCGATCTGGTGCGAATGGATGAGTTTGTCCGAAAGTATCTGGTGGCGAAGCTGTAGGGACCAGGCTTTG
>DATGDQ010000126.1:0-3930 GCA_035310785.1 Gemmatimonadaceae bacterium
GATTCGGTAAGAACAAAGAACCTTTCATTCCGGGCAATGCATCAGATTGTTCCAGGGCTCGGACTCTAACTGCAACCCGTGCGCCTACTTAAAGCGGCAGGCTGCGTTGGGTACGATTACGTACTTAGCCGCTTATCCGGACACCGTAGAGAGGGTCGGCTCTCCGGATGACTCCGCCAGCGAGTGTGAGGCGGAAGCGTGGTGCGAGAGCACCCGCCTGGCCGAGAGCAGGCGTCCAAGCTCCCCGCAGGGCGCGCGCGATGCAGCACCAGCGCCCGCTCGCGGTGGTTTGGATGCGCGCGCGGACTGCGGGAAGCGCGCGGCCGTGTGAATCGGCGTCCGCAGCGGCGTTGATCCCCGATGCGGAGGTATCTTTCTGACGTCTCGAAGCACAGGCGGTCGCGTGGCGGAGGAAAAGAAGAGGAAGACGGACTACCACAATGCGTGGGCTGAAGCACGAGAGCTGATCTGGGCGCACCGGAAACAGCTCGCGATCGGTTTCCCACTCATGATCATCAACCAGCTCGCGGGATTCGTGCTTCCCGCGAGCTCGAAGTACCTCATCGACGACGTCATAGGAAAGCACCGGGTGGAGCTGCTCTATCCGCTTGCGGCTGCCGCCGGCGTCGCGACGCTGATCCAGGCTGGCACGTCGTTCGGGCTCGCGCAGGTGATGAGCATCGCCGCTCAGCGCGCGATCGCCGACATGCGCAAGCGGCTTCAGGCGCACATTCTGCGGCTCCCGGTGAGCTACTTCGACTCGACGCAAAGCGGGATCCTCATCTCGCGCGTGATGACCGACGCCGAGGGAATTCGAAACCTCGTCGGCACGGGACTGGTACAGCTGGTCGGCGGCCTGATCACCGCGGTCGTCGCGCTCGCCGTGCTGTTCTATCTGAACTGGCAGATGACGACGATCACGCTCGTCATTCTGCTGTCGTTCGGCGGCGTCATGGCATTCGCGTTCAAGCGGCTCCGTCCGATCTTCCGGCAGCGCAGCGCGATCACCGCCGAAGTCACCGGGCGACTCGCGCAGGCGATGGGCGGCGTGCGCATTGTGAAGACGTACGTGGCGGAGCGTCGCGAGCAGAAGATCTTCGCCACGGGAATCCACAAGCTGTTCCGGAACATCGCGTCGACGCTCACGGGCATCTCGCTCGTCACCGCGTTCTCGACCCTGATCGTCGGCATCGTCGGCATCGTGATGTTCATCATGGGCGGCCGCGCGGTGCTCAACGGCACGATGTCGCTGGGCGACCTGCTCGCATACGCGGTGTTCGTCGGGCTGCTCGCGGCGCCGCTCATCCAGATCGCATCGATCGGCACGCAGATCAGCGAGGCGTTCGCGGGGCTCGATCGCATCCGCGAGATTCGCCGCATGGCCACGGAGGATGCGGCCGACTCCACGCACAGCGAGGTGCCGACGCTCGTGGGCGATGTGCGCTTCGAGCACGTGTGGTTCGAGTACAAGCCGGACACGCCGGTGCTTCGCGACGTCAGCTTTCACGCGTCGGCCGGCTCGACGACCGCGTTGGTCGGCTCCAGCGGATCGGGGAAGAGCACGCTGATCAGTCTCATCATGGCGTTCAACCATCCGCAGCGGGGCACGATCACCATCGACGGCCGGCCCCTCGAGTCACTCAAGCTGCGGCAGTATCGCTCGCACTTGGGAGTCGTGCTGCAGGACAACTTTCTCTTCGATGGCACCGTCGGCGAGAACATCGCGTTCTCGAAGCCGGGCGCCACGATGGACGAGATCCGCGAGGCGAGCCGCATCGCGCACTGCGATGAGTTCATCTCGGAGTTCGAGAATGGCTACGACACGATCGTGGGCGAGCGCGGCGTTCGCCTCTCGGGTGGGCAGCGGCAGCGTGTCGCGATCGCGCGGGCCATTCTCGCGGATCCGCGGATCCTCATTCTCGACGAGGCGACGTCGAGCCTCGACAGCGAGAGCGAGGCGCTGATCCGAGACGGGCTGCGCTCGCTGCGCAGCGGCCGCACGACGTTCGTGATCGCACACCGCCTCTCCACGATCGCGAGCGCGAACCAGATACTCGTGCTCGAGAACGGCGAGATCATCGAGCGTGGAACGCAGCCGGAGCTGCTGCGCCTGGGTGGTCGCTACAAGCAGCTCTACGATACGCAGTATCGCGCCGAGCAGGATCAGTTCATCAATCCGGGCGAGGACTTCACTTTGACGGAAGTGCAGGATTCCGTGAAGGTGGCAGCGCGCTCCGACAGCTCACTCTGAGCTTCGTGCCGCGCGGCGCGCGCGGCACGATCGACCCTCGTATTCTTCCAGCCGCATGAAAAACAAATACTTCGCCATCCGGCGTTCCGGCGTTCACGGGAAAGGCGCGTTCGCGCTCAAGGACATTCGCAAGGGCACTCGTCTCGTGGAGTACGTGGGCGAGACCATCACGCCCGCGGAATCCGACCGTCGCTACGACGACACGAAGGTGAAGGACCACCACACCTTCCTCTTTTCGGTCGACAGCCGGAAGGTGATCGACGCCACGTACGGCGGCAACGAATCGCGATTCATCAATCACTCGTGCGATCCGAACTGCGACGCGGTGATCGAGAATCGCCGCGTCTACATCGAGGCAAATCGCACGATCCGCAAGGGCGAAGAGCTCGCGTACGACTACAACTACGAGCGGACGCCAAAGACGACGAAGGCGGACGAGCGGCTCTACAAGTGTCTGTGCGGCTCGCCCAACTGTCGGGGCACGATCGTCTCGGCGAAGGTCACGTTGCCGCGCAAGAAGGCAAAGGCAAAAAAGAAGCGCGCCGCAAAGACGAAAACGCGGGCGTCGAGGAAGAAGCCCGCGTCCAGAAAGTAGGCGAGCGCCCGACCCCTGCTCGCGATCAGCTTCGCGAGCTCAGGTCGCCCACGAGTCGCACGTGCACGGGCTTTCGCGTGCGCCCATCGCGCAGCGTGAAGTCGAACTCGCCCTGCATGATCGGAGCCGCGTGCAGCTGGAGCAGATCTCCCGGTCTCCACGTGTTCACGGACGGGCGGTCGGGAAGATAGATCTCCCAGATGGTGCCGTCCGTGAGCACCACGTGCGTACCCTCATCGATCACCCGCCGCAGGCGCTGCGCATCCGGCACACTACTCGGCGTCGTGTTCGCACGCGTGCTGTCCATCGCGCTCTCCGATGACGGCGGCGCGGACGCATCCTGCGCCGCTGCGCGCTGCGCGATCATCCCGCTCGAAAGGAGAAACGCTGCCGTGACTGCGAGCGCGCGTGATGCGCTCGCGGAGGTGAGGCCAAGGCTCTGGTGACGGCGCATCTGGATATCCTCCGGTGAGGCCAATGGAATCGGGCGACGACCCATCCCCAGCTCAAATGTGTCGCGGCGCACAGTTAAGCGAATCCTAAGGGGCATTTTCGGCGAACGCGAAAATAGTCCTTGACATGGAATGGCGCATTCCCATGTTGCAATGACCGACTACAGCACAGGCTGTAACGTCTCGTTGCATCTCAACCAAGCCTCGATGCGTTTCGCTTTCAGATCCGCTGCTCTCGCAGGTCTCGCGGTTGCCGCTCTCACGGTACCCGCAGCGACTTTGCGCGCGCAGGACGAATGCCAGTGCAACACGCCGGGAGGCGAGAGCAGCCGGATCGCGAGCGCGATTGGCGGAGGCTTGTTCGCGGGACTCATCGCGGCAGTCCTTCCCCTGCGTCACGCGACCGCGATCGCTGCCGCGCCGCCCGGTGCTGGAGCACCGTCGGCGCTGACCGTGATGTCCGATTCCACGGACGTCGCACCAGGCGACTCCACGAAGCCTCGCGCCAGTGCGACCTATGCTGCTGCGTCACCACGTGGAGACGGTCCGGCCGGCGGCGCTCCGCTCGCGCGCGCATCCACCGGAGAAGCGGCCGCGCCCCTGCCGGGAATCACGACCGCCGAGGCCGAGGC
>DATGDQ010000127.1:0-18469 GCA_035310785.1 Gemmatimonadaceae bacterium
GTGTCTGCTCCGCCTTCGCCATCCCGAGTACGCGCGTCGCGAGCGCGTGCGCATCGTCCTTGGACAGCACCCCTGCGGGATCGAACAGTGACCGGGGGCTCACGCCTTCCTCCCGGTATTGATGACGTTGATGTTCCGAAAGCGGGACGGCACGCAGCCATGACTCACCGCATTCGACTGACTCGGCTGACCCTTCCCATCGTTGAACGCGCCGCCCAACTGATAGCTCTTCTTGCCGCCGATCATGTCCATCGAGTTCCAGAAATCCGGCGTGCGCATCTGGTACGCGACGTCCTTGAGCATCCCCACGATCTTGCCGCCTTTGATCTCGTGGAAGAGCTGACCCCCGAACTGGGCGTTATAGCGCTGCTGATCGATCGAGAACGAGCCCTCGCCGATGATCGCGATGCCGCGATCGGTCGCGGCGATCAGATCCTCGAACGACTGCTCCTTCTCTCCGGGCAGAAGCGACACGTTCGGCATGCGCTGGAACTGAATGTCCTCCCACGACTGTGCATACGAGCAGCCGTGCGAGCGCGTGGGCTTCGCCTGCTTCTTGTACCACCAATCCAGCCAGGGCGCCTGCTCGCGCGTGGTCTGATAGTCGTTGACGATGCCCTTCTTGATGAGAAGGAACGTCTCTGGGACGACGCCCTCGTCGTCCCAGCCGCATGCCGAGAGCGATCCGGGCTGGGATCGATCTCCCTGGATGTTCATGAATTCCGGACCGTACTTGAGCTGTCCGAGCATCTTCTGCGGCGGCGAGACGAAGCTCGTGCCCGCGTAATTGGCCTCGTACCCCATCGCCCGATCGAGCTCCGTCGGATGCGCGATCGACTCGTGAATCGTGAGCCAGAGGTGCGTCGGGTGCAGCACGAGATCGTAGCGACCCACATCGACCGACTTCGCTCCGAGCTTCTGCACGGCTTCAGTCGCCCAGCGCGTGGCATTGTCGACGAGCTTCGCGTCCCGCACGTGCTCGTATCCGCGGCCCATGGGCTGGATGTCGTTCGACTGGCGCGACTGGAAGTCGGAGAAGTCGGGCGCGACGGCCGTGACCGTCATCTGCGGCTGCGATCGGTAGATCGTCTGCACGACGTACGTGCCGTCACTCGTGGCGAGCGTCTTCTCTTCGCGGAGAAAGAACATACCCGAGTTCACGAACTTTGCGCCCGACACCTTGAGCGCAGCGGCATTCGCATCGAGGAGCAACGCAACCTTCTCTTCGATCGGCACCTCGAAGGGATCGATCTCCGCGGGCCCGCGCCAAGTGCCGTTGGGCGTCGGCGTCACGGGCGCGAGCACCACCGGACGCTCGAGCGCGGCGCGATTCGCCTGCGCCTGCGCCACCGCCTGGCGCGCCACACGCACCATCTCATCGGCCGCGAGCTCGCGGCTCGCGGCGAAACCCCAGGCTCCTTTCACGAGCACACGCACCCCGAAGCCGAAGGTCTCGGAGTCGTTCAGCGACTGCACGCGATGCTCGCGCGTCTGGATGGCCTGGTTGCGATTCTGGCTGATGCGCACGTCCGCGTACTCCGCGCCGGCGGACTTGGCGGCATCGAGCGCACGCATCGCGAGCTCCTTGAACGTCGGATCGGTGAGCGGCGGCGCTGTGGGAGAGGCAATGCGGTACTGCGGGGGAAGACGATACGCCGCGAGGCCTAGAGCCGCGGCGGAGGACAGCTGGAGAAACTCACGTCTCGATTGCGGCACTCATTTCCTCGGCGCTTGGCGCCTGTCGTCCAGGCGCGAATATATGAATGTAAAAAAACGCACGCAATAGCGCGGACGTTGAACATCGTTCGAGACGTGTGCGATTCGCGATGGCAGCGTGAAGTGAGAAGGGAGCAGAGATGCAGCTCGGCTGCGCGAAGCAGGACGCGAAGCAAGACGCGTAGCAGTGACGAGATTGAAAGGCGGTACACGAATGAGACCAACCAACGGACCAAAGAGACGGCTGAGACTCGCGGGACCACGAGACGTAGTTCGGGAAGATTGGTATTCATTTGGTCTGATTCGTGGACGGCAGTGCCATACGCTGCGGCCTCCGTCCACGCGCGGTTCATGTGGAGCGCGGGCGTGCTTTGGGGGTATGATTTCGGGGAAGGCGCTCGTCGCCACATGCGCTGTTCGCGATAGCCGAACTGATGAATCGTCGCCAATGCGCACCAATTCTCTCCCGCGTGCGTCGCGAGCTCAGCTCGTAGCGGTTATTATAGAGGCGGGATCGCGTGTCCCGTTTCGATGTACCTCAGCGACAAGACGACATGCCGACGTTGACGATCGACGGACGTGAAGTGACGGTGCCGGAAGGCACCACGATTCTCGAGGCTGCCCGCTCGATGGGTGTCGCGGTGCCAACGCTCTGCTGGTATCCGAAGCTTCCCATCGTCGGCAATTGCCGAATCTGTCTGGTGTCGGTCGAAGGCACGCCCAAGCTGGTGGCCTCGTGCGCCACGCAGGCCGCCGACGGACAGAAGGTCACGACCGAGTCGCACGCGGCCGTGCAGAATCGAAAGGCCGTGCTCGGCATGCTCCTCGAGCGCTATCCGGTGGAGGAGATTCCCGAAGGCGGCGCGCGCAACGAGTTCGAGGAATACGTGCGCCGCTACGACGTGCCGACGGACAAGCGATCGACGTTGGGGCTGCGCACCGGCGACGAGCGCGAAGGCGATCCGCTCATTCAGCACGACATGTCCACGTGCATTCTGTGCACGCGCTGCGTGCGCGCGTGCGAGGACATTCAGGTCGTGGGCGTGCTCGAGACGGGCTTTCGCGGTGAGCACGCCGAGATCATCGTGGGCTCGGATGGGAATCCGGAGCATGCGGGATGCACGTGGTGCGGAGAGTGCGTGCGCGTGTGCCCCACCGGCGCGATCCACGACATCATCCCGCTCGCCAAGATGCGCGCCGAGTCGCTCCGTGAGCCCGTGCGCGAGGTGCGAAGTGTGTGTCCCTATTGCGGTGTCGGATGCCAGATCGATCTCGAGGTGCGCGGCAACGACATCCAGCGCGTGCGAAGCCCGTGGATCGAGGAGACGACGCCGAACATCGGGTCGACGTGCGTGAAGGGCCGCTTCGGTTTCGACTTCGCGATGCATCGCGACCGGCTCACGAAGCCCCTCATTCGCAAGGGCTGGGTGAAGTCCAATGGCCAATGGTCATGGGAGCCGTCGGCGGAACAGACCGCGAAGTGGGGACGGCGCAACGGACCCTGGATGATCGTGTCGGAGGAAGCACAGACGCACAAGCGTCGTCCGAAATTCAATCCGCTGCAGAAGCTTCCGTTGCTCGATGCGCCGTTGGGCGATGCGCGCGACCGCGTGGCGACACCGGCGAGCTGGTACGAACCGTTCCGCGAGGCGACGTGGGACGAGGCGCTCGACCTCGCAGCGTCACAGATGCTCCGACTCCGCGACACGAAGGGACCGGACAGCCTGGCGGTGTTCTCCTCCGCCAAGTGCACCAACGAGGAGAACTATCTGCTCCAGCGCCTGCTCCGCGGCGCGATCGGCACCAACAACATCGACCACTGCACGCGCCTCTGTCACTCGTCGTCCGTGAGCGCGATGCAGCGCGCGATGAGCACGAGCGCGGCATCCGGCTCGATGCGCGAGGTCGAGACCGAGAGTGACGTCATCTTCATCCTCGGCGCCAACACCACGGAGTCGCATCCGGTCTTCGGCGCAGCGATCAAGCGCGCGCAGCGGCGCGGCGCGACGCTCATCGTCGCGGATCCGCGGCGGATCGAGCTCGCGCAGCGTGCGGACATTCACCTCCAGATGCTGCCGGGCACGGACGTGGTGCTGCTCAACTCGATGGTCCATCACGTGTTCGCAACGAAGCTCGAGGACACGAAGTTCATTGAGTCGCGCACGCACGGAATCGATGCGCTCCGCGAGTCGGTCGCGCCGTACACGCCCGAGATGGCGGAGACGATCACCGGCGTGCCGGCCGATGTCATCAAGCGGGCGGCCGAGCTGTACGCGAAGGGCCCGCGTTCCGCGACGCTCTGGGCGATGGGGCTCACCCAGCACCACACCGGCACGGACATCGTGGCCTCGCTGCTCAACCTGCTGCTCGTGACGGGAATGATCGGGCGCTGGGGCGCAGCAATGATGCCGATCCGGGGACAGAACAACGTGCAGGGCGCGAGCGACGTCGGCGCGATCCCCATGTCGTATCCTGACTATCTCCCGGTGAATGATCCGAAGGTGCGCAAGGTGTTCGCCGACGAGTGGCACGTGCCGGAGGATCGGCTCTCGCTCGTGCCCGGTCTTCGCGTCACCGAGATCGTGCAGGAGGGAAGTCCGGTGCACGGGCTGTACGTGATGGGAGAAAATCCGATCATTTCCGATCCCGACATCTCGCACGCCGAAGAGTGGTTTCACAATCTCGAATTCGTCGCCGTGCAGGATCTCTTTCTCACCGAGACCGCGCGTTACGCGGATGTCGTGCTGCCGGGTGCCTCGTTCGCGGAGAAGACGGGAACGGTGGTGAACACGGAGCGTCGGATTCAGCTCATGCACAAGGCGATCGATCCGCCGGGCGATGCGCGCGGAGATCTGGAGATCCTCATCGAGCTCTCCAACCGCGTTGGGCTGCCCACGCCGTTCGAGACTGCAGCGGAGGTCATGGATGAGATCGCGCGCGTCACACCGTCCTGGAGAGGCGTATCGCATGCGCGGCTCAGCGGGAGCGGTCTGCAGTATCCGGTGGAAGATGCGCACCATCCGGGCACGGATTTCCTGTTCGCCAATCACTTTCCCACTGACGACGGCAAGGCCACGCTCGTACCCGTAGAGTTTCTGCCGCCAGCGGAGCTGCCGGATGCCGACTTCCCGTATTTCATGAACACGGGTCGTCAGATGTACCACTGGCACACGGGCACGATGACCAGGCGTGCGAGCGGTCTGGATGCACGGGAGCCCACGCCCACCGTGGAGATCAACCCCGCGGATGCGGAGGAGCTGGGTATCGCGGATGGCGATCCGGTGCGCATCACGTCGCGTCGCTCGTCGATCGAGATCGCGGTGCGCATCTCCGATCGTGTGGCACGGAAGCAGATCTTCATTCCGATGCACTATCGGGAGGCGGCGGCGAATCTGCTCACGAATCCCGCGCTCGACCCGTACGCCAAGATCCCCGAGTTCAAGGTGTGCGCCGTGCACATCGAGCCTGTCACACGAAACGGCAAGCGCTTCGGCACCGACACCCGCAGTGAGCGAGCCGTGGAGAACGACAGCCGCGAGCGCGAGCTCGTCGCCGGAGACGACTAAGTGGATCTTGGAATCGACGGAAAAGTCGCGCTCGTCACCGGTGCATCCAGTGGACTCGGACGTGCATGCGCGCGTGCGCTCGCGGCAGAGGGCGTATCGGTCGCACTGGTCGCGCGCCGGGCAGAGGAGCTCGAGCGCGTGGCGGCCGAGATCGCGATGGAATCGAAGCGCAAGATTCTTCCGCTCGTGGCCGATGTCACGGATAGCGACGCGATCGCGGCCGCGGTGAACGAGGCGAAAGCGACGCTCGGTCCCATCGACATTCTGGTCGCGAATGCGGGCGGGCCCCCGTCCACGAATTTCGAGACGACCACCTACAAGCAGTACGTCACCGCGATCGAGCTCAATCTGCTCTCATCGATTCGACTGGCGCAGCTCGTGGTGCCGGGAATGCGCAAGCAGCAGTGGGGACGCGTGATCTTTCTGACGTCCACGGCGGCGAAGCAGCCGATCGCGTCGCTGATTCTCTCGAACACCGCGCGCGCCGGGCTCGCGGGCTTCGCCAAGACGCTCGCGACGGAGTGCGCGCACGACAACGTGCTCGTGAACACGATCCTCACCGGGCATTTCGACACCGACCGTGCGATGTCGCTCGCCGCGGGCCGCGCGCAGCGCGAGCACAGCACGATCGACCAAATGCTACGCGATCGTCGCAAGCTCATTCCGCTCGGCCGCGCGGGCGATCCCGCGGAGCTCGCGGCGGTAGTCGCCTTTCTGGCATCGCAGCGCGCGAGCTTCGTCACGGGCGTGGCCCTCCCCGTAGACGGAGGGCAGATCGCGACCACGTTCTAGGCGTGTAGAAGTGCAGTACCCGAATCGAACCAATGAAACGAATCGAATCCGGCGCCGAACCAGGGCGTACTCGCATCTCGGGTACGCCTTTTCTTTCATTTACCTCCATCCATGTCCGTTTCCTGCGTTCACGCTGGGATGCGCGATGTTCTCCCCTGCATAAGGTTCGATTCGTTTTGATGTGCCCTTATTCGTGTCCGGCTGTTGGCAGGTAGTCCCTCCACATGTCGGGTCGCGCCATGGCGCTCGTCGTCTAGCGTGTCCCGAACTCCCGTGCGAGCTTTCCGGCGGCGTTCGAGAGATCGCACAGCACCATCAGAGATCGCAACACCACCATCATAGAGGAGCGTCGGTGAAAGCGCTGGTCAAGCAGTCGGCGGGACCCGGATTCACGCTCCGCGACGTGCCGGTGCCGACGATCCGTGACAACGAGGTGCTGATCAAGGTTCGGCGTGCCGGAGTGTGCGGCACGGACGTGCACATCTATGAATGGGACGATTGGGCGCGCGGCCGGTGCACGCCGCCGTTCACCGTCGGCCACGAGTTCGCGGGCGACGTGGCGCAGGTGGGCTCCATGGTGAGCGACGTGCAAGTCGGCGATCGCGTGACGGCCGAGGGACACATCGTGGATGGCCGGTGCACGCTGTGTCGAACGGGCAACGCGCACGCGTGTCCATACACGAAAGTGATCGGCGTCGATCGCGATGGGTGCTTCGCCGAGTTCATCGCGATGCCCGCGACGAACGTCTGGCATCTCGATGACAATATCTCGTACGACGTCGGCGGCATTCACGATCCGATGGGCAACGCCTTTCACACGGCGCTCACCGCGGAAATTCCCGGAGCAACCGTGCTCATCACCGGGTGCGGACCGATCGGCATCTTCGCGGCCGGAATCTGCCGCGCCGCGGGTGCGTCGCGCGTGATCTGCTCCGATGTGAATGACACGCGGCTCGAGCTCGCGACGCGCATGGGGGCGACCGATGTGGCGCATCCGAACGAGCTGGAGGCGCTCGTGAAACGTGTGACCGAATTCGGCGTGGATGTGGTGCTCGAGATGTCCGGCGTGCCTTCTGCGATTCATCAGGCGTTCGCACTCGTGCGGCCAGCGGGTCGAGTGCAGATGCTCGGGGTGCCGGCCAAGCCCATGACCTTCGACTTCGCGACCGAGCTCGTGTTCAAGGGCGTCACCGTGTACGGAGTCACCGGCCGCCGCATGTACGAAACGTGGCATCAGATGACGACCTTTCTGCGCGCCGGCACCTTCGATCCGACGCCGGTCATCACTCATCGCTTTCCACTCGAGCGCGCGGACGATGCCATCGCGGCGATCAAGTCGGGCATCGCCGGCAAAGTCATCTTCGACATCGCGTGATCCTCATGAATGAACGATTCTCGAACGAGCTGCAGGCTCAACTGGATGAGCTCAAGCGCGAGAAGGTCTACAAGACACTCAATTATCTCGATTCGCCTCAGGACGCGCACGTGAAGATGGAAGGGCGCGGCGACGTGCTGATTCTCTCGTCGAACAACTATCTCGGCCTGTGCAACGAGCCGAGCGTGATCGAGGCGGGGCGGCAGGGGCTGGCCCGCTTCGGCGCGGGCACGGGGAGCGTACGCTTCATCTGCGGCACCTTTACGGTGCATCGCGCACTCGAGGAGGCGCTCGCGCGCTTCAGCGGCACGGCGTCGTCCCTGTCCTATGTCTCGGCGTGGAACGCGAACGAGGGCTTCACCGCGACCGTCGTACAGGAAGGTGACTTCGTCATCTCGGACGCGCTCAACCACGCGTCGATCATCGACTCGGTGCGGCTCGCGAAGGCGATCACGAAGTGCACGACGGCCGTGTACAAGCACTCGGACATGGACGACCTGCGCGAGAAGCTCGCGGGCGCCAAGAGCGCGCGCCGCCGCATCATCTGGACGGACGGCATCTTCTCGATGGAAGGCGACATCGCGAAGCTTCCCGAGATTCTCGAGCTCGCGCGTACGTACGACGCGATCGTCGTGATGGATGATTCGCATGCGACGGGCGTGCTCGGGGCGACGGGCCGCGGCACCGCGGAGCACTGCAGCGTGCTCGGCCAGGTGGACGTGATCACCTCGACGCTCGGCAAGGCGCTCGGCGGGGCCGCGGGCGGCTACACCGCCGGACCTGCCTCGCTCACGGACTATCTGACGCAGCGCTCGCGGCCTCAGCTCTTCTCCAACGCGCTCCCGCCCACCGTCGCGGCGAGTGCACTCGCGGCCGTCGAGTTCATCGAGCAGCATCCCGAGCGGGTGAGGACGCTGCACGACAACGCCAGGTACTTTCGCTCGGCGATCACCGAGGCGGGATTCTCGCCGTTGGCGGGCGATACACCGATCGTGCCGATCATCGTCGGCGAAACGGCGCTCGCCATCGAAATGAGCGAGCGGATGCTGCGAGAGGGCGTCTTCGTGACTGGCTTTGGATTTCCCGTGGTACCGCAGGGGCATGCGCGCGTGCGCTGCCAGGTGTCCGCAGCGCACAGCAGAGCGGATCTCGACTTCGCCGTGGCGACGTTCAAGAAGGTCGGACGCGCGATCGGGCTGCTCAAGTAGGCCGAAGCCTCTCGCCTGCAAGTGGGAGAGGCATCTAGCAGCGAGCGGGACACGGCCGGAGAATTCTCCCACGATCCATTTCCCAGGGAGATTCGCCCATGCAGTCGCCGAGCTCGCGCATTCGTAATTCGCCGTCGCCGTTCCTGTTCTCCGCCGCCCTCGTGCTCGCGGCGGGATCAGCTCCCCTCGCGAGCGTTCGCGCGCAGGTCGCGCGCGTGCCCACGCCCGAGTCGGTGCTCGGCCATCGCGTGGGGGAGGACAGGAAGCTCGCCGACTGGAACGAGATCACCGGCTACTTCGCCATGCTCGCCGCGGCATCGCCGGCGGTGTCGATCGAGACGCTCGGAAAGAGCACGATGGGGAAGCCGCTCATCGCCGCGATCATCTCCACCCCCGAGAACGTGCGACGCCGCGGTGAGATCTTCCGCGCGCAACGCGAGCTGGCCGATCCGCGAATCCTGAACACCGCAGAGGAGGCGGCGCTCTATGCGCATCAGCCGGCGGTGCTCGTCATCCAGTGCAACATCCATTCGGACGAGATCGCGAGCTCACAGATGGCCATGGAGCTCGCGTACCGCCTCGCGACGAACGACACGCTGCAGGCGGAGCTCAGGAACGCCGTGGTGATTCTCATTCCGAGTGTGAATCCGGACGGCGAGCAGATGGTCGTCGACTGGTATCGGGCGCAGCTCGGCACGCAGTGGGAGGGCGGCGAGATGCCCTGGATCTACAACAAGTACACGGGGCACGACGACAACCGCGACTGGTTCATGATGACGCAGCTGGAGACGAGGCTCGTCACGCACGCGCTCTACGCGGGATGGCTCCCCGAGATCTTCTACGATGTGCACCAGATGGGCGCCGAGGGGGCGCGACTGTTCGTGCCGCCGTTTCTCGATCCCGTGGATCCGAACATCGATCCATTGATCGTGCGCGGCATTGGACTGATCGGCGCCGAAATGTCGAGCGCGCTCGAGTCGCGCGGAAAGACCGGGGTCGTCGATCATGCGGTGTACGACATGTGGTGGCATGGAGGTGCGCGCTCGACGCCCGCGCGGCACAACATGATCGGGCTGCTCACCGAGGCTGCGAGCGTGAAGGTCGCGACACCGATCGTGCAAACGGACTCGGAGCTCACAGGGCACGAGCGCGGGCTGCCCAGGTACGAGCGCACGGTGGATTTCCCGAATCCCTGGAAGGCGGGGCGCTGGACGTTGCGCGACATCGTGGACTACGAGCTGATCGCGAGCGAGGCGCTGGTGCATCTCGCGAGCGCGGAGCGCGAGCGCTACGTGCGCGACTTCGTGACGCTCGGACGCCGCGAGATCGCGATGGGCGAGAGCGACAGCGTGAAGGCATGGGAGATTCCGTGGAAGCAGCGGGATCCATCGGCCGGCAACGAGATGATGAAGGTGCTCAGCCTTGGTGGCATCGAAGGAGCAACGACCGACTCGTCCTGGATCGTACCCATGGCGCAGCCATTCCGGGCGCATGCGAAAGATCTGCTCGAGGTTCAGCACTACCCCAAGCGTCTCCTGTGGCCGGGAGGTCCGCCGGAACAACCCTATGATGTAACCGGATGGACGCTGCCCCTTCAGATGGGTGTGACCGCTCGTCCGCTGCACGCGCTCCCGACGTCACGCATGCGAAGTGGATGGACCGTGCTGAAGTCCTTCAAGGAATCGACGAACGTGGATGCGAGGAATACGGCGGATTTTTCGACCATCGCGGCCTCCCTCGCCGGGAGAAAGTCCGTCACGGTGAGCTCCGGATCATCGGCCGCCAGGGGGAGCTCCTACACCATCACTCGCCTTCCTCGAATCGCCGTTTATCGCCCGTGGACGGGCAACATGGATGAAGGCTGGTGTCGATGGGTGCTCGAACAGTTCCACCTCCCGTACGTCTCATTGACCGATTCGGTCGCGAAAGCGGGCAAGTTGCGTGACCACTTCGACGTACTGCTCGTCCCCGACATGAGCCTGCGGGAGATGCGAGACGGGAATTCGCTCAAGGATTTCCCTTCTCGATACGCCGGTGGGCTCGGCACGGCCGGTATCGAAGCGATCAAGGAATTCGTCACGAAAGGCGGTTCGCTGGTACTGCTCGACCGCGCATCGGAGCTGGGCACGGAATCGCTCGGCGTCCCGGTGAAGCGGATCGTGGTGCCGCGCCGCCTGACAGACGAAACACGTTCGCGTGCGCCGGAGGCTGGTGAGAACACGGAGCCACTGTATGCACCGGGCTCGATCCTACGAGTGCTCGTGGACACGACGAATGCAATCGCATTCGGAATGCCCGACACTGCCGCCGTGTACTTCACGAACTCCGTGACGTTCGATGTCGTCGCTGCGTCGCAAGTACGAGTGATCGCACGCTACCCCGAGAGGGGAGAAGACATACTGCTGAGTGGATACCTGCAGGGAGCAGCACAGATAGCGGGGAAGGCGGCCGCGATATCCGCACCGGTTGGACGCGGGCATGTGGTGATGTTCGGCTTTCGTCCGCAGCACCGTGGTCAGTCGTATGGAACGTTCCGCATGCTGTTCAACGCCTTGCTCGCCGGTGGCGGCTCCGCCACTCGTAACTAGACCCTCCTGCCCGCACAACGAATGAGGAGTCACACCATGCGCACGGTCCGTTGGCTGTCTTCCGTGCTCGCCCTCGTGGCTCTGACGCCCGTCGTCAGCGCTGCCCAGTCCAATCGCCTGTTCGAGAACGCGTGGTTCTGGGGAGCCAAGGCGGGCCTCATGAACTTCTCCACCGGCAACAACAACACGACCACCGCACCGCTGGTGGGCGCCGAGTGGCTGATCACGCGCAACAAGGCGGGGCTGTATCTGAGCGCCGAGCAGGCGTTCTTCAATGCGACGGGGTTCGTCACGGACAACGCCGGCCAGCAGTACAGCATCGCGCTGAAGGATTCGCGTCGCTACACGGCCGCGCTGCTTGGCTTCCCGATCAACTGGGGCACGCTTCGCCCGTACGCCGGGCTGGGCTTCTCGCTCAATCTCATTCAGCACGCGACCATCGATCAGTCACAGATCACCGACCCCGACCAGGCGGATGTCGTCGCCAATGCAGTTCACGAGGAGCGCGACCGTGTCGCATTCATTCTGATGGGCGGACTGCAGGCGCAGTATCATCGCTTTTCGGTATTCGGCCAGGCGACGTACATGCCGGCGCGCGCGAACTTCTTCTTCAGCGGCCGATCCACCTACATTCTCGAAGGCGGCATTCGCTACAACGTCGGCAGCTCGATCGACAAGACGCCGTAGCGCGCACGTCATGGCGGTTAGCAGGCGAAACGGCGGCGCTCATCTCGAGCGCCGCCGTTTTCTCATGCCTGGCGCAGATGCCTCGGGGTCTTCGACACGTACGGATTGTCCTTCACGAGCCAGCGCAGCGGCCACTCCGCGCTCTTCGTGATCCCGATGCGTGCGGTGACCAGCACCTCTGAATCGGGCACCGGAGCCCCGTGCAGGATCTCGATCGGCTTCATTCGCAGCGGCAGGCCGTTCAGTGCCCCGGTGATCCCTAGCGCTTCACACAGCTTGCCCGGACCATTGGCGAGATCGCGGTCGTGCGCCACACCTCGGCGCTCGCGCATGAGATCCACGCCGTCCAGCGGCTCGAGCGCGCGCACGAGCACGGCGCTCGGCAAGCCGACCGCGCGCGTCACGGCATTGAAGCACCAGTGCACGCCATAGATGAAATACACGTACGCGGTACCCGGCTCGCCGTAAAGCCACCTGGTACGCTCCGTGTGACCCGCTGCCGCGTGACATGCCAGATCGTGCTCGCCGAGGTATGCCTCGGTCTCCACGATCCTTCCACTGGCCACGCCGTCGTTCGTGGTGCAGCGCAATACGGCACCGAGCAGGTCGCGCGCGACCTGCTCGGTGTCTCGATCGTAGAACGTCGCGGGGAGAGGAGCGCTCGCCCGCGTGCGTCGCGATGCGGCCGCGACGCGCGAGGGCATCGCTCAGGCCTCCGGTGTTCCCGCCGTCTTCTTTGCGCGGGGACGCTTCGGCTTCGCGGCGGACTTCTCCGCGGATGCTGCCGGGGCCGCGATCTTCTTGGCGCGAGCGCCCTTGGCGGCGGCGCGACCGCGTTTGGCGGGCGACGGCGCGCGCCCTTCCGCTTCTGGCTTCGCCTCGAGCACAAGCGTCGGCGCCGAAGGGGCCAATGTGACCACGTCCTCGGCCGGCGCAGCGGAGGATCCGATCACTCCGATGCTGAGGAGCTCGGGCGGCAGCTCACCTCCTCGACCGCGTCCACGCATTCCGCGCCGCAGCGAAGCGGCGTTCGCAGCGCTGCGGGCAGACTGGCTCGGCTCCGGTGCCGCCGGTGCTGCTGCCGCGAGTTGATCGGCAACCGATGCCACCGCCGCCGCCGGCGCAACCTCGTAATCGTCGCCGCGCTTGCGGAGATCGATGACATCTGCGTCGTGGGCGTCGCGAAGAATGCGCAGGAAGAAACGCTCGTCGAGCGTCTCGCTGTCGCGCCCCAGAAGCTCGCGGGCCTTGCGGCGCACGGCGCTCGCCGGAACCGGCGCATCCTCGCTCGTCGTGAGTTCGGCGACCGCACGCCTCAGCAGCGACAGCGCCTCATCACGCGTGAGCCGCTCGCCGACCATCTCCGGCTCGGCGGCCGCTCGTGCTGCGGGAACGCGCTCCGCTGGAGGCGCGCTCACCGGTGATTCCAGGGACGGCGAGAAATGCGGGGCACCATTCGCCGGCGCCGCTGCTGCTGCGATCTCGCTACGCGGCTCGCGATCGCGTCCACGCCCGCGACCACCGCGTCCGCGGCGGCCACGACGCGCGCTGTCGTCGGCAACCTCGCCACCACGTTCGAGCATTGGACGGGGCGGCGATTCGACCGATATCGACGCGGGGATCGCGGCAACGATCTTTCCGTCGCCGGCGATGTCGACCTCCATCTGGCCGTTCTCGAGCTTCGTCACGCGAATGAGTCCGCGCTGCGCCGCTTCCTGCGCGAAGCGCGAGAACTTCGCCATGCCGAGATCCTTCTCGTCGAACGTCGAGTCGATCTCCTGCATCACCTGCTTGAGGCGATCGGAGCGCATGACGTCGCCGTTGCGCTTCATGCGGGTCGCCGCTTCGACGACGAGCTCCCATGGATCACGCTTGACGTTTTCCTCCTCGTTCGTCTTCACGAGGCCGGCGAGCGCGTTGTAGCTGTAGTACTCGTCGCAGTTCTGCACGAGCAGATCGCTCGACGATTCGCGGATGCCGACGCCGATCACGTACTTGCCGTACTCCTTGAGCTTCATCACGAGACTCGAGAAGTCGGAGTCGCCGCTCAGCAGAATGTAGGTGCCGATCTCGGGGCGGTTGAAGACGAGCTCCATCGCGTCGATGGCGAGGCGGATGTCGGTGGCGTTCTTCTTCGACGATCCGTACGCCGGCGCCATGATCATGTCGATCGACGACTCGGCGAGCGGGACGACGTACTGCGGGTAGCGGCGCCAGTCCGCGTAGGCGCGCTGCACGGCGACCTTTCCCTTTATGATGCTGGAGCCGAGCAGGGAGCGGAGCTCGTGTCCGAGGTCGGAGCGAATGCCCATCGTGACGTTGTCGAAGTCGATGAGCAGGGCGGCGTTGGGCGCGTGCTGGAACGGAGCCGCGGTGTACGGTGATGCCGCCACCGGAGACATCGCCTGCGGGCCGCGGTGGATCGGAACGGCGGCGGGGCGAGGTGCTGGAACGGGGCGGTTGTTTCTCGGGGTCATGACTTCCTATCGGGTATGCGAGCTCAAATCGTGGAGCTCATTGCTGTGTGATCGAGCGCGACCATGCGCTCGAGCTCTCGCCGCCGCACCTTCCCGCTCCCGGTCATCGGGAAGGCATCGAAAAAGCGAACGAGATCAGGGAATTTGTACTCGGCCACCGTGTCGCGGGCGAACGCCTTCAGCTCGCCTCCAGTGATGACCGCTCCTTCGACCGGAACGACGCACGCGCAGACCAGCTCTCCCAGAATGTCGTGGGGGATACCGATCACGCAGACGTCGTCCACTGCGGGATGCGCACGGAGCTGATCTTCGACTTCACGCGGATAGATGCGAAATCCTCCGCGCATGATCGTCTCCCTGCGGCGCCCCACGATTCGCACGTAGCCCTCTTCGTCGATGATTCCAAGATCACCAGTGAGGAAGAAGCCTTCCGGGGAGAACGACCGGGCGGTCTCCGTCGGCATGCGAACATAACCTTTCATCACATTCGGCCCGCGAACGGCAAGCTCGCCGACCGCCTCGGGCCCGTGCAGCGCGCCGGTGACGATGTCCACCGCCTTTATCTCGACACCGGGGATCGCGCGACCCACCGTGGTGAGGCGCTTGTCCGCCGGATCGGTGAAGCGTGTCATCGTCATCGTCGCACCGGTTTCCGTGAGCCCGTATGCGAGCTGCACGTTGCACCAGCGCCGAACGCGCCTGACCAACTCTTCCGACACCGCGCCGCCGGCAATCACGCCGGTGCGCAATGACGGAAAAACCGCCGGATCGAAATCCGGCGAGCGCATGATCAGCGAGTACATCGTGGGCACGCCGTGCATCACCGTGACCCGCTCCCGCTGCAGCAGCGCGATCGTTTCCCTGGCATCGAACTCGTCCTGCAGCACCAGGGTCGCACCGGCCGCAAGCGCGCCAATCAACACACTCAATCCGAACAGCGTGAAGAACGGCACCATCGCGAGCACGCGATCGGCCGGCTCCATCTCGAGGAGCTCGCCGGTGTGCTGCGCCATCTCGACGATCGCTCGATGCGAGAGACGCACGCCCTTCGGCTTGCCCATCGTTCCGGATGTGTAGATCAAGGCGAGATCCGACTCGTCGTCGACGTTCGACGGCGGGAGACTACGCCCTGCCCCACTCGACAGCAGATCCTCGAACTGGAAGATCCGGTCGTCGTACCACAGCTCCTCGCCACCAACGGTGATGAGGTACAACAGGTCCGGCAACTCCGCGAGCATGTCCTCGAACATCTGCAGGTAGTCCACGCCGTGATGACGCTCGAGCGCGACGACCGCAGACACTTCGGCATGCCGAAGCTGATACTTCAGCTCGTGGTAGCTGAGCCGGGGGTTCACGGGTACGACCGTGGAACCCAACTTCGAGGCCGCGACGAGCGAGATCACCCACTCGGACCAATTCGGCATCACGATCGCGACGCGATCGCCCGCCCCGATACCCAACTCGGCCAACGCAGCGGCCAACGCCGCTGCTTTCGCGCTCACCTGCGCGTACGTGAGCGTGCGACCGTTCGCCACCAACACCGTGCGATCCGGGTGCTCTCCGGCACGTGCGGCAAGGACGCGATCAAGCGTCCAGTCAGACGACATCAGGGGCGAGCTACGATCATACAATCTCGTAATCTACAACAAGTTGGCCCGTCGAGGGAGGGCGAGCCCTACACGCACCCGATCGCGAGGGCTACCTTCTGGGTGTCGCAGGATGAAACAGTCCCCGAAACCCACCCGTACGTGACACGGTGAAGCGACTCAGCTTCCGGGCGCGTGTACTCATCTCTCTCGTGCTCTTCGCACTCATCCCCTCGAGCTTCCTGCTCCTGGGCGGAGCGGAGCTCGTACGCAGCGCGCTTCCGGTGCTGAGCGGACGGGCACCATGGGAGCATGCGGCCAACACGGGGCGGAGAGCGATCGCCGCCGCGCGTGCGTCCGGACTGACGCCGACGCAGGAAGCGGCCGTGGCCGAGCACGAGCAGGTGCTCTCCAATTCGCTCGAGCAGGCATCCCGGGTCGGGTACCTGATCTCTCGGATCGCGGTGGTCGCCGCCGCCGTCGCAGCGATCGGAATTGCGCTGCTGGCACTCATCGCCTCGCGCACCGCCGGCCATCTGAGCCGGCAGCTGAGCCGCCCTTTGAGCGAGGTGGTGGAGTGGACGGAGTTGATCGCGCGCGGACGCCCGCTGCCCGAGGGACCTCCGCGGCGTGGCGCACCCGAGTTCGAGACGCTCAGACGGCGGATGCGAAAGATGGCCAGTGCGCTCGCCGTCGCGCGTGAGCGCGAGCTCGAGGCCGAGCGACTGGAGGCATTTCGAGAGACTGCGCGCCGCGTGGCGCACGAGCTCAAGAACCCGCTCACGCCGATTCGCCTTGCGGTCGCGAGCTTGCGCCGCGCGAGTGCGGGCGACACGCGGCTGAACGAATACATCGAAGTGCTCGAGACGGAGTCCCGGCGCCTCGAGCTCATGGCGCGAAGCTTCGCGCAGTTCGGAACGCTGCCGGAGGGGACGGCTGCCGATGTCGATCTCGTGGAGCTCGCGCGCGCGGTCGCGCATTCGCTGAGTGGCGGAGGCGTGACCGTGGATGTGGAGGTGCATGACGACGACATCCCGCTCGTGCGCGGCTATCACGATGCGCTCGCACGCGCACTCACGAACGTCGTGATCAACGCCGTGGAGGCGAGCGGCGACACGGGGCTGGTCGTGATCACGGTCGCACGACGGACCGTAGACGAGCGCCCTATGGTCGAGCTCCGAGTGAGCGACAGGGGATCCGGAATTCCCCCTGAGCGGCTCGCGACCATCTGGCAGCCGTACGTGACGAGCAAGCCGGGCGGAACAGGATTGGGGCTCGCGATCGTGCGCCAGACGGTACTCGCACATCGGGGGCTCGTGCGGGCGAGCAGCACGCAGGGAGAGGGAACGGAGATCGTGATGGCGCTCCCGATCGACGCGCGCGTTGTGCAAACAGAACCACAGGAGGAGTAAATGGGAAGCATTCCAGGCGAACTCATACCGATCGTGCTCTTCATCGTCACCGGTGTCACGGTGGTCTTGTGGCCGGTCGCGCGCGCGTTCGCGCGCAAGATGGACCGCGACTCGCTGCAGCCGAAGGTGCCGCCGGAGATCATGGGCCGACTCGAGCGGATGGAAATGGCGATCGACTCGATCGCCGTCGAAGTCGAGCGCATTTCCGAAGGACAGCGGTTCACGACGAAGCTGTTGAGCGACCGCCAGCAACCGCAGGCGTTACCGCCACGGCAGCCATGATGCGTGCCATGATCGATGCCTGAGATTCTGGTCGTCGACGACGAGCCGAACATCCGGCGCATGGTCGGCGCGATTCTGAGCGGCGAGGGCTTCAGCGTGCGAGACGCGGCCAACGGCGCGGCGGGCGTGCGCGCGGCGACGGAGCGTGAGCCCGACGCCGTGCTGCTCGACCTCATGATGCCGGGCGAGCTGGATGGCATGGCCGCGCTCAGCCAACTGCGCGAACGCTTCCCCGCTCTTCCGGTCGTAATGATGAGTGGCCGCGCGGAGCTCAGCGATGCGGTGCGCGCGACCAAGCTCGGAGCGTTCCACTTTCTCGAGAAGCCGCTCACACACGAGGCGATGCTCCTCACCATCCGCTCCGCGCTGGACCTGCGCCAGGCGCGGCGTGAAGCGCAGACGCTGCGCGAGGAGTTCGGGCTCACGGGAGAGATGGTCGGCACGAGCGCGGCGATGGAGCGCGTGCGCGAGATGATCGCGCGCATCGCGCCGAGCGACGCGCGCGTGCTGGTGATGGGGGAGTCGGGGACGGGCAAGGAGCTCGTGGCCGCGGCGATCCACTACGGGAGCCCGCGCCGCGACAAGCCGTTCGTGCGGGTGAACTGCGCTGCGATCCCGCGCGATCTCGTCGAAAGCGAGATGTTCGGCCACGAGCGCGGCGCCTTCACCGGCGCGACGGACCGGCGCATCGGACGCTTCGAGCTCGCGGATCAGGGCACGCTGTTCATGGACGAAGTGGGCGACCTCGGAGCGGAAGCGCAGGCGAAGCTGCTGCGCGCC
>DATGDQ010000128.1:0-2354 GCA_035310785.1 Gemmatimonadaceae bacterium
AACGCGGGAGTCACGTGCGTGGCGGTTGTCGATTCGCGTGTCGTCATTGGGAATCCTCCATACGGGCATCTACCTGGCGCATCGGAAACTTGGGGCCGGTCGCCACGGTCTGATTCGGCAAGATGGTCGGTCCGGAAGGGAATTGCTGTCGGCCGGAAGCGCAACCTCTGTGGTGACTTTCCTTACGCCGGCGGAGACGTCAGAGATTTCCCTACGAGGCTGTACGGCACTATACGAAACGATCGCGAGCCTTCCCCGACATACCGGGCATGCGTGCCCAGCTAGACTGGCGGCACGGAAAAACATCGCACCGCACTTCCACTCTTTCCCACCCATCATGCCGAGCTCGCAGACTCCACCGGACGACACCAGCACGCTGCTCAAGGGACGCGGATCGCGTCGCACATTCCTGCGGAACACCGCCACGACCGCGATTGCGGCAGGGGTGCTCGCGGCGTGCAAGCGCGCGTCGAACGATCTCAAATCGGAGGGTGTGTCGCAGCAGCCGCCGGTGGCGAAGGTGGGGCCGGACAGCGACAACTCCGGCGGAACGATGGCGGCGCACCCGGCGGTGGCTCCTCAGCAGAGCGATGCCGACAAGATGGATGCGATGCACGAGGCCGGGATCAAGGCGTTCCCCGCGAAGACGGCAGGGAAGGGAAACCAGCCGCTCGCGCCGGTGATGGATGGAAAGACGAAGGTCTTCAACCTCACGGCTCGCCCGATCAAGTGGGAAACGGCGCCGGGAACGGTCGCAAACGCGTGGGCCTACAACGACCAGGTTCCAGGGCCACTCATTCGCGTGAAGCAGGGAGACCGGGTACGAATCGTTCTGAAGAACGAGCTTCCGGAGTCGACGTCCATCCACTTTCACGGACTCGTGGTGCCGAACGATCAGGACGGCGTTCCGTTCATCACGCAACCTCCGGTGAAACCGGGCGCCAGCCACACCTATGAGTTCACGGTGTCGAATGCGGGCTCCAACATGTACCATTCACATCACAACTCGACGAAGCAGGTCGGGATGGGGCTGCTGGGGGCGTTCATCGTGGATCCGAAAGTACCACGGGCGATCGAGCGAGCCGACGTGGATTACGTCATGATCCTCAACGATTCTCTTCAGGGATACACGATGAACGGCAAGGGATTTCCCGCAACCGAGCCGATCGTCGCGAAACGCGGCCAGAAGGTGCGCATTCGATTCATGAACGAGGGCATCATGATCCATCCCATGCACTTGCATGGAATGCCCATGACCGTGATCTCGAAGGATGGGTGGCCTCAGCCGGCGCCCTGGAAATGCGACACGCTCAACATCGCACCGGGCGAGCGCTGGGACGTCATCGTCGATTGCACCGAGCTCGGAACCTGGGCATTCCACTGCCACATTCTGCCGCATGCGGAGTCGGAGCACGGAATGTTCGGGATGGTGACGGCACTCGTCGTGCAGGCGTGATCGAGCCGCACATGCGCGCGCGCCCCGTTCTGCGATCGTTCCTCGCGGCACCGCTGTGGGTGAAGCTGATCGGCGCGAACGCGCTCATCGTCGTGGTCGCGGCATGGGCGTTGACCCATGCCGCGCATCACGGCGACGAATATCGCCGGCTCGTCGAGTTCTTCTTCGGCGCGCTGTTCGCAACCATGGCGTTCAACGTCGCGCTCGTGGTCATCGCGCTTCGCCCGCTGCGAGCCCTCGAGAATGCGGCGGCCGAGGTGTGGCGCGGCAACACCGCGGCACGTGTACCCGATTCGCTGCTGGCCGACCGTGACATGGCGCGCGTGGGACACACGATCAATCTTCTCGTGGGCGCCCTCGTGCAGGAGGGTGCGCGCGCGCGGGAACTGGCCGCGCTCGTGATCTCGCAGGCGGAATCGGACCACGCGCGCATCTCGCACGAGCTGCACGAGTCCGCCGCGCAGCGCCTGGCAGCACAGGTGATGCAGATCTCGGCCATCGCGCGCAGCACGACGGAGGCACACACGAAAGTCCAGCTCGAGGAGCTGCGCGAGGTGACTGCGGAGACGCTGGAGCAGGTGCGGCTGCTGGTGCGCACGATGAATGCACCGGTTGTGCATGCTTGGCCCGAAGCCGCCGATCTCGATGACGAGCATGCGTCGAACCCTGCGGAGCGCGATGCGCTGGCGGGGCGGGGATGAGCGACATCACCAACGTCCTCCTCGTCGACGACCACGCCATCGTACGGGCGGGTTTGAAGGCGGTGATCGGTGTGGCGCCCGACGTCCGGGTGATCGGCGAGGCGGCAAACGGTGTCGATGCGATTTCCATGGCGGAGCGGCTCAAGCCGCACGTGGTGATCATGGATCTCACGATGCCTGGCGGCGACGGAGTCACT